>QILH01000217.1 GCA_003233255.1 Gammaproteobacteria bacterium
AATGGGCCGTTTAAGCTTAAATTGTCGCGATTTTGTGGGTGAAATTATAGAAAAATCAATATCTTATCGTGGTCTGACCCAATCCTAAGCCTGTGCGACCCAAAATTGTGGCTTTGCCGGTGGCATTCGTTAAAATAGCGGCTTATTTTGACAACATATAATAGTAGGAAGCCCTATGGAACCCGAACAAGTTAAAAAACTTATTGCTGCGGGATTGCCCGATTGCGAGATTACGGTGACCGGCGATGGCAGTCATTTTGACGCCACCGTGGTCGGCGAGGTTTTTGCCGGTTTATCGCTGGTGAAGAAGCAACAGCTGGTGTATGCCACAGTAAATGATAAAATTACCAGTGGCGAGTTGCATGCCTTTACCATCAAAACCTATACCCCAGAAGAATGGGAAAAGGCCAGCAAATTAAGAGTTTCTTAATTCCTGCATAACATACTATATATAAAGCGAACAATATGGACCGATTAATTATAACCGGCGGACAGACCTTACAGGGTGAAATTCGCATATCCGGCGCCAAGAACGCGGCCTTGCCGATCATTGTTTCGACCTTACTGGCAAGAGAACCGGTGACGATTCGAAATATACCGCATCTGCACGACATCACCACCACGATGGAACTGCTTGGGCGCATGGGTGTGTCCATTACCATGGGTGAAAAGCTGGATGTCGAGGTTGACAGCTCGACGATCAAGAATTTTTCCGCCCCCTATGAGTTAGTTAAAACCATGCGGGCGTCGATATTGGTGCTAGGCCCATTATTGGCCCGATTTGGTGAAGCCGAGGTATCACTTCCCGGCGGTTGTGCGATTGGTTCGCGGCCGGTGAATTTGCATATTCATGGGCTCGAGTTAATGGGTGCGGATATTAGTGTCGAGAATGGGTACATCAAGGCGAAAGCGAAGCGTTTAAAAGGCGCCAAGATTGTGATGGATCTGGTCACCGTAACCGGCACCGAAAATTTAATGATGGCAGCCTGTCTGGCCGATGGCACGACGATGATAGAAAATGCTGCGCGTGAACCCGAGGTGGTGGATCTGGCCCATTGCCTGGTGGCCATGGGTGCAAAAATCGAAGGCGCGGGTACGGATACGATCACCATTGAGGGCGTTGAAGATATGCACGGCGGTGAATATCGTGTCCAACCTGATCGAATCGAAACCGGAACGTATTTAGTGGCCGCGGCGATTACGGGCGGCAGTGTGAAACTAAAAGATACTTATCCACCGCATTGCGATGCGATTACCGCCAAACTGCAAGAAGCGGGTGCGGAAATTCAAGCAGGCGAAGACTGGATCCGTCTGGACATGCACGGTAAAAAACCGAAGGCGGTGGATATCAGTACGTCACCGTATCCTGCGTTCCCAACCGATATGCAGGCGCAGTTTTGTGCATTGAATGCGATCGCCGAAGGCACCAGCATGATTACTGAGACGGTGTTTGAAAATCGCTTTATGCATATTCAGGAACTCGAACGCATGGGCGCCGATCTGCATTTAAAAGGGAACACGGTGGTTTGTAATGGGGTGCAGGGATTGACTGGCGCGCCGGTGATGGCGACGGATTTACGGGCTTCGGCCAGTTTGGTGTTGGCAGGATTAGTTGCGGAAGGGGATACTCGCGTTGATCGTATCTATCACATTGACCGGGGTTACGAATGTATCGAGGAAAAATTGCAACAACTCGGTGCGAAGATTCGGCGCGTACCCGCTTAAGGTTTTTAAAATATCATGACAGACAAACTTACCATTGCGTTATCGAAAGGGCGGATCTATCAGGAAACCCTGCCATTGCTGAAGCAGGCCGGTATCGAACCGATCGACGATCCGGACACCAGCCGGAAATTAATCCTGGATACCAACCAGGATAACGTTAAATTAGTGATCATTCGTGCTACCGATGTACCCACCTACGTTCAGTACGGTGCCGCTGATATCGGTGTAGCCGGTAAAGACGTATTGATGGAACACGGGAGTGAAGGGTTATACGAACCGGTTGATCTGAAGATCGCAAAATGCAAATTGATGGTGGCCGGTATTAAAGGTCAGGCACGGCCCGTCGGTCGACTACGTATTGCAACGAAGTATATAAATAGTGCACGCAAATATTATTCGCAAAAAGGTGAGCAGGTCGAGATTATTAAATTATACGGTTCAATGGAACTGGCACCGCTGGTAAATCTTGCCGATTACATTGTTGACGTAGTGGATACCGGAAACACTTTGAAAGCAAATGGGCTTGAACCACTGGAACACATTGCCGATATCAGCTCGCGTCTGGTGATCAACAAGGCTTCGATGAAAATGAAACATCAGAGCATTCAGAATTTAATCGACACCATTGCTGCTGCGGTTAAATGAAGCCCAAAGTCATGGCAACTATAAACATAAAACAACTCTCATCTACCGAAACTAATTTTTGGTCGGAACTCGATCAGCTGTTAGCCTGGGACAGCGTGTCAGACGATAAGGTTTTTAATACCGTGCGCGATATTATTGCCAGAGTTCGCAAAGAAGGTGATAAAGCGGTTATTGAATTGACCAATCAGTTTGATCGTATGTCGGTGACTGACATGGGTGAACTGAAAATAAGTTCTGAAGAACTGGATGCGGCGGTTAAGAAAATAGATAAAGAGACGTACAGCGCGCTACAAAACGCAGCCGAACGGGTTCGGCAATATCACGACAAACAACGAACCGAAAGTTGGTCGTATACCGAAGCCGATGGCACGTTATTGGGGCAGCAAGTTACGTCACTTGACAGAGTGGGTTTGTATGTTCCCGGTGGCAAGGCGGCTTATCCCTCCTCGGTATTAATGAATGCAATACCGGCTAAAGTCGCGGGTGTGGAAGAGGTGGTGATGGTGGTGCCGACTCCAGATGGAATTAAAAATGATTTAGTCCTGGCGGCGGCTAAGGTGGCTGGCGTGGATACGATTTACACGATTGGTGGCGCACAGGCCGTCGCGGCACTGGCCTATGGTACTGAGACCATTCCAGCGGTCGACAAGATCGTTGGCCCTGGTAATATTTTTGTCGCCACCGCAAAATCAATGGTGTTTGGTAAGGTCGGCATTGATATGATCGCTGGGCCATCTGAGATCGCAGTGGTTTGTGATGGCAAAACCGATCCAGACTGGATCGCGATGGATTTATTTTCTCAGGCCGAACACGATGAAGACGCACAGTCGATCCTGATCTCACCAGATAGCGAGTTTATCTCGAAAGTACAGGCGAGCATTGAAACATTATTAAAGGATATGCCGCGAGTCGAGATCATTCAGGCCTCATTATCCGCACGCGGTGCGTTTATTAAGGTGAAGGATCTGGATGACGCGATGGACGTCGTCAATTATATTGCGCCTGAACATCTGGAATTATCGATAGACGATCCACAAAGCTGGGCAACAAAAGTCAAACACGCCGGGGCGATCTTCATGGGTCGTTACACGGCTGAAGCCCTGGGTGATTATTGCGCTGGCCCGAACCACGTATTACCCACCTCGCGCACCGCACGCTATAGTTCGCCGTTAGGGGTGTATGATTTCCAAAAACGTTCCAGTTTGATCATGTGTTCGGCCGAAGGTGCTTCGGCGTTAGGTAAAACGGCTTCAATACTGGCGCGCGGTGAAGGTTTAACGGCGCATGCCCGTTCGGCCGAATATCGTATCAAAGATTAAGCCCGATGAAAGACTGGATTCGCCCTGAGATTAAGGCTTTAACGGCCTATCATGTGCCGGATGCGACCGGCCATATCAAGCTGGATGCGATGGAAAATCCGTATCAATGGCCACCGGAGCTGGTTGATCAGTGGCTGGAATTATTGCGTGATGCCCGTTTAAATCGTTACCCCGATCCTTCGGCGGACGATCTAAAACTAAAAATTCGATCCAGTTTAGGCTTACCTCCAGAGTCTGAAATTATTCTCGGCAATGGTTCGGATGAATTGATCCAGATGATCCTGATGGCGGTCAGCGGACAGGATCGTGTAGTGATGTCAATCGAACCCAGTTTTGTGATGTACAAAATGATCGCAAGCTTTCTAAATATGTCGTATGTTGGTGTGCCGTTGAATGATCGGTTTGAACTTGATATCGAACGCATGCTGGAAGATATAAAACAACATCAACCTGCCGTGATCTTTATTGCCTATCCAAACAACCCGACGGGTAATTTATTTTCAGAACAGGCGATCGATAAAATTTTAACGACGACCGATGCCATTGTTGTGATCGACGAGGCCTATTTTTCCTTTGCCGATAAAAGTTACGCACATAAGCTACCTAATCATGAAAATCTGATTGTGATGCGCACGGTTTCCAAGATGGGCCTGGCCGGTTTACGGCTGGGTTATATGGCGGGCAATAAAAAACTATTACAGGAAATCGATAAGGTTCGTTTGCCCTATAATATAAATATATTAACCCAGTTAAGCACCGAGTTTGCGCTGCAAAACAGGCACATTCTGGATACGCAAACCGAACAAATAAAACGGGATCGGAAAAAGTTATTGGCCGCGTTAAAAGCAATGGATGGATTGGAGGTTTACCCATCCAATGCGAATTTTATTTTATTACGCCTGGAAAATAAAAATGCCGATGATGTGTTTTCAATATTAAAAGAACAGCGTGTTTTAATTAAAAATTTATCGCATGCCGATGCGAGTTTGGATAACTGTTTGCGGGTTACCGTGGGAACGGAAAAAGAGAATGAAAAGTTTCTACTGACTTTAGAATCGGCGTTAAAAAATTCAGTTAAATAATGTCTAAAGATTGGCAGGTGCTGTCATTAGATAGTGATGCTGTGATCCGATATTAGTGCGGCCATCTGATATTGGTACTGTCCTGAGCGCAGAGAAGGATCTTGCCTGCTGCAGAATATGCAAAACGACAGACAAAGATTCTTCGCTTCACTTAGAATGACAGGCGCTGGGAAGATTTATTTAGTTGTTACCTGGTCGTTCGGCCACGATGACCTTTGTTTTCATTTCTTTACCATCACGTACAATTGAAAGTTCAATTTGTTCACCCGGCTTATGCATGCTGATGTGATTCAGGGTTTCTCTAAAATCACGCACTTTATTGCCATTTACATGGGTAATGACATCACCGCGATCCAGTTTGGCTTTATCGGCTGGCCCGTTGACTACAATATTACCGATCACAACACCCTCCGTTGATTTCAGCTCAAGTGCTTCGGCCAGTTCCGGATTGAGATTTTGAATTTTAATACCCAGCCAGCCACGTATTACGCGACCGTGTTCAACCAGTTCGGTTAATACATCTTTGGCTAGTTTGATGGGAATCGCGAAGCCAATACCCTGTGAACCACCGCTATTACTATAGATTGCGGTATTGATTCCGATCAGTTCGCCATAGGCATTAATCAAGGCACCACCGGAGTTGCCAGGGTTGATTGCCGCATCGGTCTGGATATAATTCTCAAAGGTGTTAAAGCCCAGTCCGCTGCGTGCCAGGCCACTCACAATACCGGAGGTCACGGTTTGCCCGACGCCAAAGGGATTGCCAATGGCTAACACTACATCACCCACTAATAATTTGTCTGACTGTCCAAGTGTTGCAACCGGTAGATCCGGTAAATTTATTTTTATAATAGCCAGATCCGATTCAGGGTCGGCGCCGACAATACTGGCTCTGGTACTGCGGCCATCTGCCAGCACTACGGCGATCTCAGAGGCGTCTTTAATAATATGATTGTTGGTTAACACATAACCCTGTTTATCCATGATCACGCCCGAACCCAGACTCGATGCACTTCGCTGAGGGCGCTTACCTTCGGGATTACCAAAAAAGCGCTTAAAGAAGGGGTCTTCCATTAAGGCTGCCTGACGCTCTTCAACGACCTGGGTTGCATAAATATTTACCACGGCGGGTGCCGATTTTTGCACGGCGCTGGCATAGGAGACGACGCCAACCGAGTTATTCAATTCATTACGCGGGTAGCTTGTCGTGTTTTGCTGCAATTGAATCGGTGCGTCTGTTTGTCCCAGCAGGTTTGGATACAGATAGACAATGACAAAGGCCAGAGCCAGGCCGATGGTGGCGAATTGAAACAGAAACGCGATGTTTTTACTGAAGGACATAGTAATAGTTGGTTAGAATAGAGGTGACAGGATACCCGAAGGAGAGGGTGGGTGCATGGTAAAATTAACTGAATTAACGCGATATTGTGACGATCTGCTTGAGATCGAACGCTTTACGGATTACTGTCCGAATGGATTGCAGATTGAGGGTAAGACTCAAATTGCACATCTTGTTAGTGGTGTCACCGCCTGTCAGGCTTTAATCGACG
>QILH01000125.1 GCA_003233255.1 Gammaproteobacteria bacterium
CGCTTACTTATATGTGGTCTTTTGTGTCAAGACCAACCAATAGCAATGCAAGCTTAAATACGGATACTCTTTTCAATCCAAGTTTTGCTCCTGATCTGGACGGCAGCTACACCTTAAGCCTGGTTGTGAACGACGGCCAGGTAAATAGTGCCGCCGATACCGTTGTCATTTCTAGCACTTCGGTAAACAGCGCGCCAACCGCCAATGCAGGATCGGATCAAAACGTGACAACCGGTAATTCAGTCAACCTGAATGGCAGTAATAGCAGTGACGCCGATAACGATGCGTTGAGCTACTCATGGTCATTTGTCTCTAAACCGGATGGCAGTAATAGCAACGCCTCGCTTAATGACACAACGGCAATGAGTCCCAGCTTTACGCCCGATGTGGACGGTAGTTACTTACTAAGTCTGACGGTAAACGATGGCAGCGTTGATAGCACACCTGACAATGTACTTGTTACCAGTACCACGCCTTCCGGTGCGGCTCGATTTGACGACTTTGCAGGAAATGGTTCACTCATAGGCTATACCGTTAATAATCCAGATTCATTGCCGGACGTCACACGCACAAATAATCGCTACCGCGCAAATTTAACCAGTAATGCAAACAATATTACCCTGCATTACAATGCTCGTCAGGGTCGCCTTGATGCCAAACTGGCCACCTTCCCATTTGAGGTTATTGCACGCAACGTTGGAATTGGTACGCAAACAGATTCGCAAACCGCGCCACCCCAGCCAACCGCTAGTCAATATATATTTGCCGGCATCCAGGTTCACGTGCCTGAACTCAGTAGTAGAAATTCATCGCACCTGGTTGTAGGGTATCGCGGCGGCACACGTCCAACCGTTGAAGGTAAAAATACGGTTAATAGCGTATCAACCGTAACCGATGAAGGTAATGGCTCGGCGCCAGTGGGTCGCGCAGACCTTCGTATTGTTGGCAACGCTGACAGAACATTAACGGTCTACTGGCAACAGCCTAATTTAAGCGGTGGCGCTGATAACTGGCAGCTGTATGCAGGAAACGGTCGCCTGCCTGGCACGGCACCCATCTACGGACCCACCGTTTACGTTGGCCTCATTACTTATGCGCAAGATAATCGCGGCATTCCTTTTGTTGGCACCTGTGATAGCTTCAGCATCGTTGACTAGGTTTTAAATGCATCAAACGCCTGATTTCTACACCTTCGTAATTCACTATATGAATGGTGAGAAGCAAGCTTATCGGATCCCTCGCCAGGGTGACATCAGCACCCTGGCCAAGCGGATTGATGAGTTTCGTCAATATGATGAGATGGCTATTCACACGGCCGACAACAAATTAATTTTAATACCGTTTCATAATATCAAACGCATTGAAATCGATCCTTTCCCTGAAGTCTATGCGAAAAATATGTTGCATGGTGCGGAGTTGGTTGAATAAATCTTGCGGTTGGTTTTTTATAAACTGGTTTAACTTTCTTCCTCGACATCATCCATGTCGTATTGACCCGACATTCTGCGCCTGACATGCGACCAGGACATGCCAACCGATAAAATAATCGTGATCACCATTAAAGCAGCGTAAGAGATAACGCGAACACTGTCTTGTGGGATCCAGCCCCAGTCGACTAACATCCATAATACCGCCGCGCATAAACCAGCGGTCAGGATCAAACCAACACCACCTAGCGAACGCATGGTCGCGCGTATATAGACGACCCAGCCAATCAACAAAACCAGCGCAACCACGACCTTGGTTGGGGCAATGGGCAGAAACTCTTTTATTCCCCAGTGATAAAACGAATAGCCTTCAGGATTATAAGTGGCAAAAACAATAAGAAAGGCAAACAGGAAACGAACTCCAAAACCTGCCCAACTGAATTGATTTGCCATACCCATAACCCCACTATTCTTTGTAGTATTATAATGCTATACCAATAAACGGCACAGCAATAGTGCTATTTTATTAAATGATTTTCTTTTAGTATTTCGTTTGGTATACACTATATATATGTATCGCATAGTCCAACAGTTCTTCATGCTGATTCAGCTCACCGTCATCACTCTGTGCCCGACTGCCGTTTTCGCCAAACAAAACGACCGGCCAGGATATGAGAATAGCGAGTTTCGGATATCGCTTTTTCCACGTACCGTAAACCAGACTATCGCCTTTTACACCGGACGAGGCTTCCCATCCGTTGCGCTCGAAGAATTAAAACCGATGTGTTTTATTACCATCGGGGTAAGTAATAAAGGTAAAGAGCGTGTCTGGTTTGATCTTAACGACTGGCATTTTAAATCTACCCATGGCGAAGGGACGAGACGACTACGACCGGAGTGGACACAGCGCTGGAATGAGATCGGCCTGGAGAAACGCTTTCAATCCACTTTTCGCTGGACCTTGATGCCTGAGAAGATGGGACTCTATGCCTATGAAGGCGAGGGCGGTAATATTACTCTGCTACGTACCGATAAACCAATTACCATCACGGGCACTATCCGTGTCGGTAACGACAAATCCAGACGCTTTCCGTTTTCAATTAATAACGTTCTGTGTGCGAGGGACGAATGACACTGCGATTAAATTTATTTACTTTATTGTTGATCCTTTTTAGCGCCAATATCGGCGCAAAAGAATTACCGCGCGGACTTATTCATCTTGATAACAGCCTGGCAAAGAATTTTATCGTCAGCGATTATGATGGCAAACAATACGAACTGAAATCAAGTAAGGGAAAATGGGTGTTTTTACACTTTTGGGCTAGCTGGTGTGGGCCATGTCGAAAAGAAATGCCGATCCTTTATAAATTACAAAAACAGTTAGCTGGCAAACCCATTGATATTGTATTAATCAACACCGCAGAAGATGAGGATACTATTTTTAGTTTCCTGGGGACAGTTGCACCTGACTTACATAGTTACATGGACAAAGACGGAGCGTTAACTGAGATATGGGCTCCGCGGGGCTTGCCAACTACTTTTTTTATTGACCCGCAGGGGCGGAAACGGTTTCTCGCTCTGGGTGGACGTGCCTGGGATGAACCCCTGTATCAGGATTTTATTTCAGCTCTTCTTAAATCGAAATAATATTTAGTATCTAACCCGCTATTTTTCGTAGTTTTATCTTATCCTGATTTAATCGGTATTCACTGTTAAGTTCTGGCACTGCCAGGATTCGTTTTCGCCATTGATTGGTCTTGCAGGGCGTTTGCAACATAACGGCCATATTGTTTTCATAAAGTGGCGTGGTAAATCTATACACCATTTTAAATTTCTTCTGCAATACTTTGTCGTGAAAAACGGCATTGGAACGGTAGTCCTTGCTTTCGGTAAAGTTCATGACCAACATACCGTGCGGCGATAGATTGCCTGCCAGTTCTTTTACCCAGTCCGCATTCGCAGTAATAACCCGTTCCGGTTCGCCATTGACATCACCAAACAGATCATCGATCACAATATCAAATGCCACGCCTCGATAAGATTTTAACCAGCTAATCGCATTGGCCTCAATCAAACAAACACGTTTATGGTTTAAACCAAAAAACCGTTTGCTGATACTGATGTGCGTGCTATCTAATTCAACGCCAACAATCTCGACCCTGGGATACCAGTTCAACAATTGTCGAATCACCGCACCGCCGCCCACGCCCAACACGAGCACGCGCCGAATTTGATGGGCTTCAAGAAAAAAACTGGGCAGGCTCAACAAATCCCAGACATTTCCGGTTAACTGTCGATTAGGGTTATATTGACTATGAAACACGCCATTGGTATAGAGGCGACGCGTTTGGCCTGCGGCACGAACTTCGTATTGCGTTCCCCGCTGAGTCTTTTGCCAGATTACCGCCACGGGTGTATTGCTTCGCCAATGATAGAGGGGATAATGATTCGTTGATGTGGATAGTCAGGATCACACAACATAGTCAACGGATACTCGCCATGATGACATTCCTTCATGCCGATAACCATTCCATTAAATAATAAATATACTGTCCCTCCGAAGATTTTGATGGGCCAATAACTCTGGCGGCGTGCTTTTTATCATCGGCATCGGCCTGCGCTAACGCCCGCTCTGCGCTCTCCATAATCTCAACACACCCGGCTGGAAAGCGCTTGCGGGATGGCCGATTGGAATAAATAACCGCAAAATGTTCCTGTGAAACCTCCGACTCCGGGTCGAGGGGGACAAAACCGCGCATATTATGTTCTCCTGAGTACCTTATATATAGTATCACAGAGCCCATATATCACCGCCACAGGCCTGATACACACCGGTCAACCACAAACATTTACTTTGTTTAACTGTTCCTCCTCCCTTCTAACGGTCTCCAGATCAGGGAAGGATTTCTTCTAACATATTGTTTTATATGGATTTATCCGTTCAGCTTTGGTTAAGCCGATTCTCTGTACTCTAGCCCCATACTCGAAAAAGGAGACGCCACATGAAAAATATAATCAGCACCGCCATCATCATCAGCTTCGTTTTCGCCGCTGGCACGGCCAGCGCAAGCCCCAGTAAAAAATGGCGTAGCCCCAACAACCCCAATACCTACTTCGACCGCGCCAAAGTCACCCACGTGCAGCCGATTTATCGCACCATCCGCATCGCCACCCCGCGCGAAGAATGCTATACACAGGAAGTACGCACCGACGTGCATGATCACGGCAATAAAGCTGCCAGCACCGTACTCGGTGGTGTGATTGGAGGAGTCGTCGGGCACAAAGTAGGCAAACACAGAAAAGGGGCAACCATCGCCGGTGCCATTATCGGTGCAGCAATTGGTAACAATGTCGGACGAGAAGCTGGAACACCGCATCAGCAAGTTAGCTATCAGGACGTATGCGAAACCCGCACCAGTTATTACGAAGAGCAACGCATCGAAGGCTATAACGTCAGCTATCGTTATAAAGGTGAAAACTTCACAACCCGCATGAATGAACGCCCAGGAAAACGGATTAAAGTCAGAGTTAATGTCTCTCCTGTTGTCCACTAAAACAACAGGTCTTGTCGGAGGGCTGGCACCCAGCCCTCTTTTTTTTAAATATTGCCTAGTGTTTAAGGTTGGATTTTGAATATATCACGATAAGCGCAATAGCCACTAACCATACTAGATATAGTGGTAATTTAATTATTAGTTTAGTACGATTAAAGTTGTTAAGACTAGATCCCATTACATTATTATACTTCCTGAATATATAAGTTTTTGGAATATATTTATATTCCAAGTCTATTATTTATTTCTAAAACCATTGCATCTAGATGCTCCATAGAAGAAGAAATAGAAGTGGTAGTAAGAAAATTATCCGATTGCCAGACTGGGAACATTAATGGAATACCATCTCCGGACTTTAAAGCTAACTTGATTCCCTTTATCTCCGCGAATACATTATACTCATCCATACCTGATGATGAAAAAGCAACTATAATATCCGAAAAATACCAGGACGAAGTTTCTCCATTCTTATATAAACTAACAACTTTTGTTTTACTATCTACCGACAACTTTTGAAGGCTTATTCCAGCATCAAGCCTAACTACATATTTAAAAATTGCAGCACAAATAATCACAGCCGGAAATAAAACGTAAAAAAATGATTTAAACACAGTCACCTGAATAATCTGCAGAAACAATACAAGCATAAACGGTAAGAATAAGATAACAACTAAGATAGAAATCCACTTATAAAGTTTTGTTTTTATCTTGGTTGACATGCATAGGGTCAGGACATCATCTGAATACTCTGTGACGTCCCAATCCAGGCCGGTATCATCTGGGTTAAATTTTTTATCTGACATTAGATTATTTTAACTTCCATAAAATCAAGGTAACTTCAGGCTGAATTATTTCATTGCCTGTATCGCATTGACTCTCTCTTGATTGCTTTAGGCTTTGTCCAAAACTTGTTGTTCAATAAAGTGATTCACTTCATCCAGTTCCGGATTTTGCTTTACTTCGGACTGCCATTCATAATACGGGTCGACGAAACCTTGACTGCGTTCAAGCGTCTCCCAATCTTTCCATGTACCCAACCCATCCGTAGTTTCACCGTACCGTTTTAAATCAGCGACATTGGGTAAGGGTTGGGTTTTATCCATGTACTGCACTAGAAACGACCAATAACCCAACACACCATAAACATCTAAAATTGAGGCATCCAGAAATACAAATTTCTGCGTCGCAATATGCATAAGCCATAACTCATGGCGTGGGGCACCGACAGAGCTGGAGGTTAATATTATCCGACCGGCAAAATCCGCCCACGGCGCATGCACACGAGGCCCTGGTAAAAATACGCGGGGAATTGAGACTGTC
>QILH01000134.1 GCA_003233255.1 Gammaproteobacteria bacterium
CTCCAGGGGCGAACCTGTGATGACACGACCTTAGCGGGTTATCTCCGAATGTATGGCGATCTAAATGTACTTGATCGATCAACCGGTTTTACCGTGCCTTTCGTGGCGATGAAGATCATTCAATGGAACGATGCGAATGGAGGTGTGATTGAGCGGCCTTTGTACGTCTCTGAGCGCAGTGGTGATGAGGTTTATGAGCATGCGGTTGCCGGTTATTTCGTCTATATACAGCGCGATAAAAATCGCAATGTTAAACGTGTTTTCTATTTTCAGGAACGAGGCAATGTGGATCAGCCAAAGTATTACGCAGACATAAGATGGATGGGGCGTACCATTGGCTTAAATCTCGATGGCAGTTATCAATATGACTGGCAGCAGTATGAATTCGATGACAAAGACCGCTTACAGAAGATATTGACTGACAATGGAAAATCAATCGAGCTGGCGTATTTGAATGGTCGAATCTCCCGTGCCTGGTTCAATAGTACCGGTGGTTTGCGCGAGGTTAACTACAGCTACAACAGTGATAATTACCTGGAAACCGTACAGGCGTCGAATCAATTAGAGAAGCGATACGTTTATGTTAGTGGTGACCTGAGCGAAACGGATCCACGGGTGAACAAGTTTTTATCACAAAGCTTTGACGTGACCCGTAATTCACGACAAATTGGGCACGTTGTTTCTGACATAGAGGGGCGTGCCAGGTCAAGCTTGTCCCCTTCACTGCCCAGCTTGCAACAAACGGTCGTTTATGACCGTGCGGCAGGCACAACCACGGCAACGAACAGTGAAAACAGCCGAACGACAACACGAGACGCATCAGGACGGCTCATTCAAATTAACGTTCAAGAGTTACTCAGTGGTACGGATGAACGTGCCACGGTAAAACGTGTTTACGGCGACGTTAATAATGTGTTTGCCGGGCCAACAAAAATTGCAGCGGCACGAGCCGGTGTCACTACCAACTATACCTACGACAGCAATGGCAATATCACTTCGGTCACCAATTCTCGTCTGAAAACCACGATGATAAAACGAGGATTCGATGCGGCGGATAATTTTCCTATCGTCGTGACGATCAACGCCAAAGGCAGAGCCAGTGTCGTTAAGTCTGACTTTCAGGGGCGAGTGATCAAACGGTATCGCAGTGTGACATTAAGCAATCCCGCCGCCTGCATTGTGAATACGGGGGATACCTGTGCTTTCACGCCCAGCACAGGTTTTGAGGAGCATGTTGTCACTATTAATTATGAATGGGATACCGGACTGCTGGATTCTGTGCAAAATGGTACGAATGAGCGTGTGCAGTTTGCAAATTACAATGAATATGGGCAAGCGCAAACCGTTACGGCACCCAGTGGTCTGCAAACCACCTATAACTATGATGGCCTGGGTCGTCTGCAAACGGTTAAAGCACCGGCTGCGGTGAAACCGGCTGCCTACAGTTATTACGACACCGGTCTGGAAACCGATCGCCTGAACACCATTACTTCAAGTATAGGGCAGGTGAATCATACCTACGATGTGGTGAACCGACGTCGCACAGTGACGGATCAAAGTCAGGTTTCTCAATCTTATTTTTACAATGACAACCGTTCACTTCATCGAGTGGTTGAAGTGTCGCCAAATGGAGAGGCGGTGTTAACAACACAGTATGTCTATGACGGCTCTGGTCGCTTAGACAGCAAAATTCTGCCGAATGGTACGCGAGTTAATTATACGTATGACGGCTTTGGCAGAGTAAAGTCGGTGGCCGAACGGGAGGGCAACGCTGCTGTAACAGCGAATGCCGCGCCAAGGATTACCGCATCGCCTTCGGCGGCGACAAATTTATCTCCGGGTCAGGCGTTTTCAACAACGATTCAGGCCAGTGATGATGATGCGGATGCCGTTTCGTATTCGCTGGTTGTTGCCCCTGAGGGGATGCGCATTGATCCTGTGAGCGGGGAAATTGTCTGGCAACCCGGTGCTGAACAAGGCGGCAGTTATACGGTTGTAGTCCAAATCCTGGACGGCAACGGCGGCTTGGATGACGTTACTTTTATTGTTATTGCACCAGGTTCACAAGGGGCGGACTCAGACAGTGACACCATTGTGGATAGTTTAGATAACTGCATCTATCAAGCCAACCGCAACCAGCGGGATACCGACAATGATGGTTACGGTAACCTCTGCGACCCCGATTTGAACAATGATGGCTTTGTTAATTTCACTGACCTGGCACTATTAAAAACACACTTTGGTTCTACTCATCCTGATGCGAATTTTAATGGTATCGGTACCGTAGATGATGACGAATTGACAATAATGAAAACATTTTTTGGTCGTGCACCTGGCCCAAGTGGAGTGGTGAAATGATCGGTTGTAAAGGTAAATTGGAAATGAAAGGTTTTATTATTATGTTGCGTCGTGTTATACGGATTGTTGGCTGTTGCTTTGTGCTTATAGCGGGGGTGTGGTCGCCTGCTTCTGTAGCGGTTCTTGCAGAGATACAATGTGACAATATTATAGATGTGAATTTATGGGGGCCTACGTCAGTTAATGAGGATTCCACAACTACTAACAATTATATGATCAAAGTAACTGTTCCCGCAGTGACCGGATCGCCTCCTAAAATTGACACGAGCATATCGGAGCAAGTTATTGTTATTGAACAGTTTGATTGTCGTAATGATGTCGATCCTGATATCTTTTTATCTGTAGAAAGTCGGAACTTCGCGAAGTTGGTTGATGCGAATGGCCATAGGAAAAATTTAGAAGCTTACAAAATCCCGGTCACTCCTGGGTCAGTAACTGGCTCAGGGGTTTCAGTGAGAGTGCTTGCGACCTATACCACGCCTAACGGGACATCTTTTAATTTTAATAAATTGGTGAAGATTAAAAATCTTCCAGACTACGTGGCAGGTCAAATTAATTGTGATAATTCACTTATCGGACCGAAACAGAACTCGACATCTGATTGTTCTTTTCTTGGCATAATGGATTCCGGTACGGCCAGTAACCCAGTTACAGATTCAACCCTGCAGGCTACCTGGGGTGTCAGCTCTGGCGTGGCGAGTGTGCCGGGTGGTAATGCTAGTCAGGTTTTAGTCCGATCCACGGGTACCGCTACAACAGATACTGATATAACCATCAACACCAGCTATCAGGGTGATAATCTTTCTCTACCCATCAAAGTTCTAGCCGAACGGCCTGTTAAATTATGGGTTGTTCCTCCTGTCGGTAATGAAGTTTACATTAATCGTAATAGCAGTTATAGCTATCAAGCAGAGGTTGAAGTAGAAACATTTTCTGGCAATAATCTTCGGCTTGTACCTTCTTCAGGAGAGGTAACCTGGTCCATCAAGTCTGGGGATGCTTTGCCTGCAGGTACGTCATTCAATTCGACAACGGGTGTATTAACGACGGGGAATAGTGCCGGAACGTTTCGATTAACCGCAGAGTTTGTGCGAACCTACTCTATTCCAAACTTTCCAGATCAACAAATCAAGCTTCCAGGAAAAGAAATCCCAATAACAATCAGTGATAAAAACTTATCGTCCGTAACCATTACGACACCGCCATCCATGGCCAAAGGCAGTGTGACTCGTATTTTTGCTGAGGCCGTTTTTGATGCTAATTTAAGCTCCGAATCGGTTAGCCGAGTAATACCAACATGGAGTTTATTTTCGAGTATTGATACCACGAGTCTGATCACGCTGACCCAGGAAGGGGATACATTACTTATTGATGTGGGTTCAGATGTTCCCACTGAACTCACCGAGTTTGATATAAAAGCACAATATACATATTTAGGAGTTTTAAAGGAAGACATTAGAACCGTAAGTCTGGTTGATGCATTATTAAAACGCGCCAGTGTTAATGACTCCTGGCGCGAGGGTAATAGTGCGAGCCGTAGACCCTCTATAAGCAGTGATGGTCGATTCATTGTCTTTGAATCAGAGTCAAATAATTTAATCAGTAATGACACCAATGCGGTGTCGGACATATTTTTGCGCGACATTTCATCAAATACAACGACACGAATTAATTTAGGCGCGGGTAACGTTGAAGCCAACGGCACCAGTCGTGCGCCTACTATGAGTAGCGATGGTCCCCATGTTGTTTATCAATCAACAGCAACGAATATAGACGGAGGTGGTAATGGTGTACCCCAAGTTTATTATTTGAATCGAAATACCGGTGCGACACGACGCTTAAGCAGAAGTTTTGTCAATGGCCGCGCCGCTAACGATGAGAGCAGCCAGCCGGTGGTGAGTGCTAATGGCAGAAAAGTTGCCTTTACCTCTGTAGCCCGTGATCTTGTTGCTAACGATGATAACAAAGTGTCAGATATTTTTGTCTATGATACCGCAGCCTCGACGTTAAATCGCATCAGCATTTCCAGCTATGATGCTGTGGGCAATGGGGCCAGCCAGCATGCTGCAATAAGTGCTGATGGGACTGCCGTCGCTTTTTCGTCGGCAGCAGATAATCTCATCTTTAATGACTATAACGGTAAATCGGATATTTTTATTCGTGATTTAGTAAAGGGAAAAACTGAACGGGTATCCGTAGACAGTTATGCCAACGAACTATCAGGGAATGCGCGTTATCCCGGTATCAGTCGTGATGCTCGTTATGTCGTTTTCGAGTTAACAATCAATGATAATTCCGTTATGGCAGAGGGTGCGTTAACCGATGTTTATCTCCATGATCGCACCACACGAATGACTCGTAAACTGGAAATATTGGGCAGCAATAATGAGCGTACAGGGAATTCAGCTCGACCAACGATCAGCCATGACGGCCGATTTATTACTTTTCAATATCAAGCTTACAAAAATTCTCAATTATCAGAAAATGGTGAGATTCAACCGTGGAATGTGGTGTTATTTGATCGTCTATCAGGAAACTATGAATTACTGACCGACAGGTTGTCTACCGTTCCTAATAATGATGCAACGGCACCTGTTGTCAGTGATGGCGCAAATGTAATTGCATTTGAATCTGTCGCATCTAATTTAGTCACGGGCGATACTAATGCGGTTAGTGATATTTTCTCCTTTGAACGCGGTGGGATTGCGCCTGTTGTTAGTAATCGAATCTGGCTTGAGAGCGCAACTCAGGATGTCGCCGTGGGCAGCCCTGTTGAAGTTGCAGTGTATATGAACTTCGCACAAGAACCCACATTGGGTGGCGGCATAGACATAGCTTATGACAATACCTTGTTAGAGTACGTCGGTGTTGTGTTTGAGCCGACTTTGGTCGCTGCCGGTGATCCTGCCTTCCAGCGTGCGCCAGATAATTTTAATAGCGCTTTGATCGGGTTTTCATTTGGTGAGTTTTATAACGGTCTGTCCGGACCTGTAAAAGTGGCGACCTTATCCTTTAATACGTCTAAAACCTTGGGTACAGGAACAACGGTGCTGTCAATAAATTCAAATTCTGTTCCGATGGGCGGATACTATGCTCTGCAAACACAACAGCAACAAAGTCCTCATGTAGAAGGGCTTGCGGTCGCTGTGTTTGATCCTAAGGCGCTGGATACAGACCAGGATGGTTTAGCGGATGTTGATGAGCGACTCAGAGGCACGGATCCCAATGACTGGGATTCGGATAATGATGGTTTGTCAGATGGTTATGAAGTCGCCAATAATATCGATTGTGATGCACAAAATACGGTGTTGGTTTGCCATCCACTCAACCCTTTGGTGGCCGACAGTGATGGTGATGGCATCAGTGATGGCATAGTGACTGCACCCACTATTGATGTTAACCATCAAAGTAATTACGCCATAATCACCCTTAGCAATTCGATGCCAGAGGCGAGTTCGTATTATCAGTTGATCTTTGCAGCAAACCAACAACCCGCAGCAGTCCCGTGGTTGCTTTACACCGGGCCGATTTTAGTTGAGAAAAGTGTTTCTATTTATGCGCAAGCCCGAAAGACAAATTTTGTAGACAGTGACATAACCACACAAGAGGTATTAATAGCCGGGGCTAAACCGAGTCATGAGTGGACCCAAGTGTTAGGTAGCCAGGACAAAGATTTTGCGCTTGATGTTGCCGTTGATAACAGCGGTAATAGTTTTGTTGTTGGTACTTTAGATGGAAACGGTTCGTTTGGACGATTATTTGTTTCTAAATATAACGCAGCGGGTGGCGCAGATAACAATTTATATGCTTCCATTTTTGCTTCTATAGCAACAACGGGTTCAGGTTATGTTACGGCGGTAGACGTAGACAACTCAGGGAATCTTTATGTTGCTGGCGTATTTACGGGCAGCATCGATTTTAATAGTGATGGC
>QILH01000258.1 GCA_003233255.1 Gammaproteobacteria bacterium
GGTTCGTCTTGCAGTTGCTGCAGGATTTTTTCCCGAGCCCCAATTTTAGCAGGTAAAAATCCCTCAAAACAAAACCGATCAGTGGCTATGCCCGCGACCGAGAGCGCCGTCGTCAGCGCGCTGACACCGGGGATCGGAACCACCTTTAAACCTTGTTGATGGATCAACGTGACGATTTTATAGCCCGGATCACTGATCAATGGCGTGCCGGCATCACTGATCAGGGCAATAGACTTTCCGCCCTGCAATCGTCTGATGATTTCGTTGCATTGGTCACGTTCATTATGTTCATGAAATGCCATCATCGGTACCTGAATGGAAAAATGCCTAAGCAACTTCTGGCTGTTTCGTGTATCTTCAGCAGCTATAAGGTCAACCGATTTTAGTACCTCTACTGCGCGTTGGGTTATATCGCCCAGATTTCCAATCGGGGTAGCCACCACATAGAGAACACCAGTTTGTGCAGACACACTATAATCCTTCTTGATATATGGATATGGGAATTACTTTAACATGACAATACGTTTTCTGGTTTTATGCGGCCTTGCTATTGGCCTGACCGTTGGCTTAACAGGTTGTACCCTTACTAAAGACACCGACGTCACTGACACAGAAATATCTGATACCGATCCTGAACTGTTGTTTCAGTCAGGTCAATTTGAAAATGCAGCCAGAAGCTTTTTAGCCTACGCAAAAACCACCACCGACAGCCAGAAAACCTATTATCAACTTCGCGCCAGTGCCGCCCTGGCCCGTTCCGGCAGATTAGCCGAAGCCAAACAATTACTGACCACGATAAACTTCACCGCACTCGATACATTTTACCAGATGATATATCGATTAACCCAGGCAAATATAACCATTGCTGAGCGCCAACCAACTAAAACATTAACCGTACTAGAAACACCTTTCCTGGATACCACGCCGGAAATCTACCTGTCTGAATACCACGATTTGCGTGCCGAAGCGTATACCTTACTCGGTAACCGGCTTGATACCACCAGAGAACTCGTTGCCCGCGAGACTTATTTAACCGACAAAGAACTGATAACGAAGAACCAGCAGGATATCTGGTCTGCACTGGCCACTATGAGCGAGCGCGCTCTACAACAATTACGCTCCGCGCCACCGCCCGATGTGTTAAGTGGCTGGATGGAACTGGTGCAGATTGCCAAGGTTCATCAACTCAGTCCCAATCGACTAAAAGAACAAATCTTCCTATGGCGAGAAAAATATCCTAACCACCCCGTTGGCGAAGGCATTTTATTAGCCCTGTCACAACGCAAGCAGGAAGATGTTGCCTATCCCGATCATGTCGCAATACTGGTTCCTTTGAGTGGTAAGTTTTCTAAAGCGGGAGAAGCTTTGCGAGATGGATTCCTGGCCGCCTACTTTACCTTACGCCCAAATATCAATCAGTCAATTCGTATTTATGATGTAGGTGACATTCAGCAAGTACAAAGTATATACCAACAAGCCGTTGATGAAGGCGCGCAGTTCATCGTTGGCCCCCTCACCAAAGAAGCGGTGAAACGAATAAATGACCTGGAAGAATTACCTGTACCCGTTATGGCTTTGAATTATACATCAGAAGACGAAGCAGCACGCAGCAACCTTTACCAATTTGGACTTTCCCCAGAGGAAGAAGCTCGACAGGTCGCGGAACGAACCTGGGTAGACGGACACGTCAATGCCGCCGTTTTAGTTCCAGATGGTCCCTGGGGGGAACGTATATATCAGGCCTTCAAACAACGTTGGGAATTAATGGGGGGCAACATTGTCGAAAAACAGAGCTATCAAGCTACTAAAACTGATTTTTCTGAACCCATTCGCGCCATGCTTAATATTGATGATAGTCAACGACGCTATCGTCGTATCGCAACCCTGTTAAAACGGGATATTAAATATACATCCCGTCGGCGTCAGGATATTGATTTTATTTTTATTGCTGCTTATCCTCGGCAAGCAAGGCAAATTCGTCCACAACTAAAGTTTTATCACGCCAGTAGGGTTCCGGTTTACGCAACCTCACATGTATATACCGGCATATTAAACCAGGAACGAGATCGGGATATGGATGGTTTATTATTTGGTGACATGCCATGGGTGCTGTCCGGGAATTCACAGCACCGGGGAATCCGCGCTGAGATAGACAATCAGATTTCGGATGCGGGTAATGCCTTGCAACGATTATACGCCCTGGGCATTGATGCTTTTAACATTATAGGCGCATTAAACACGTTAAGGAATTATCCTTATGAACGTTTTGATGGTGAAACAGGAAGTTTAAGTCTTGATGATCGACTGCGTGTTCGTCGGCAGCTTACCTGGGTTAAATTCAGAAGTGGCCGCCCAGTAGCGATCGAACAGGGCAGACTATGACCACACTGTGAGCTATACTCAAAAAGCAGGTCAGCAGGCAGAAACACTGGCTTGCGAATATTTGTGTAATCAGGGTTTAACACTGATCAAAAAAAATTATCACTGTCGATATGGTGAGATAGATTTGATTATGCAGCAAGAACAGACCATCGTATTCGTTGAAGTACGATCAAGAAAATCAAACAGCCTTGTCGACGCTGCGAGCAGTGTTAACTGGTCAAAGCAGCAAAAACTACAACGCACTGCTGAGAATTATTTACAAAAAGAAATGATCCACTCCTCCATCCCAGCACGATTCGATGTCATCGCGGTGACCCGACATCAGAGAAAGCCGACTCAAATTGACTGGATAAAAAATGCATTTGATGGTTAAATTAAGTTATGAGCGAACAAGATAAAATTAAATCACTCTTTAATGCCAGTATCGCAGCTAAGCAGGCTGCGCTTGATGTCATGTGCGATGATATTGCAGCGGCAATAGAATTATTAGTCTCTTCAATTAAAAACGACAAAAAAGTACTAAGTTGCGGCAATGGTGGTTCAGCAGCGGATGCACAACATTTCTCCTCCGAATTAGTCAATCGCTTTCATCAAGACAGGGCCAGCATACCGGCCATTGCGCTAACAACGGATAGTTCAACTATAACTTCAATCGCTAATGATTATGACTTTAATGAGATATTTGCCAGACAAATTTCATCCCTTGGCCAAAAAGAGGATATTTTATTAGCTATTTCTACCAGCGGAAATTCTAAAAATGTCATCCGGGCTATTGAAGTGGCACATATGCGTGGCATGCATGTTATCGCCTTTACTGGCCGTGATGGTGGTGAAATGGCTAAATATTTACAGAAAAGTGATGTTGAGTTACGTGTTCCATCAAATTCTACGGCACGAACGCAGGAAGTACATTTGTTATTAATCCATATTCTATGCGCAAGAATGGATAACCTAATATTTGGCCTGGACGAATAAATTTTTCGTTTCGAAGAATATTGTTACTCTTATTTATCTATCTTCATGGCTAATTTACTCTTCGGAAGTTTTGCCAATATATTTTCCGCTGACTTCAAAACAATTTCTCTAAAGGAAATGTTCTTTTCTGAAAAGGTATCATCTGCGTAATTCATCTCATGTATGGCTTCCCAGGCGATGGTACCTTCCTGAGTATCCCAAATTTGCACAAATAATCGAATTCGAGCACTTCGTGTATCCAGAATTCTAAATCCCAGTAATCCTAAGCGCCCATTGCTATTTTGCTTGAAACCGGACAGTTTTAACTGCACAACATAACGGGTTTGGGTTAATTCGCCTATGCGCTTTAAAGCACTGTATTTAAAAATCCCGGTTTGATAATAATGCTGATACATCGACATATATTCGTTGCTTAATCCAGCTTTGTTTATCGCGCTTAATGTTTCGGGCAAGGTCACCCGACGAATATCAGGCCGAATATCGGCTAATACCTCGGAAAATATAAACGCCAGCGCCTGCTTATCTTCTTCCTGTCCGGTAATAGTCGACGGGGTTAAAAACGCAATCCCCTTATTTTGTAATTGCTCAGAATATAGATCATGATCATGATGTATCGACGAGCTAAAAATATACGGCCCACCACAACCGCCCAAGGAAAAGAATATTAATACCCCAGCGATCATCACCGTACTCACTCTAAATATATTAATTCTATTGATCATCTTTACTCGTCCTTGTCTAACCAGAATACCGGTTTTAATATCCGCTCAGGCTTCATCGTTATGATAAACGGGGTATCCTTATTATATATCGACACTAATAGTATGAGCTTAACGTTAAAAGTCTGATTTTCTGCCCATAAGCTAGATCAATGGCCACCACGATGCCAAAACCGGATACCTGGGTAAATCATTAAATATTTTTATAAAGAATAGAGTCATTCACACGATACCGTTGTGTAAGAATTCTCCTACTAAAATATCAGAATTTTCTTATGTAGACCTCGTGCCTACAACGGTACGCTGTCAATATAAATAACAAGGATAATCAATGAATAAATTAACCGATATAAAAGTAAAAACCGAACAACGCGTCGCTCGAAATATTCATTGGCATCCAAATGTGATCTCAGCACTTAAGTTGACGCTAAGCCTGCCCGTTATTCTGTTATTGCTCTTCCCCGATAGCTTAACGGGATATTCGTCCTACGCGATTGTATTCTCGTTTATTATTTTTGGCCTGTTGGATTATCTTGATGGGGTCATCGCCAAATATCATGATAAAGAAACGGTATTCGGTCGTTATTTTGATCGTCTGACGGACTACCCACTCCTGCTCGTATTAGGCTATCTGGCTATTGATATGGTTCCAGTAACATTAATCGCAATCAAAGTACTATTGGATGGCGTATTATTATATTTCTATGCTCGACATAAATATTATAGTCACAATCGTTTACGTACAGGTATTCATTATTTAACGCTGTTTATATTGTTGATCAATGCGTTACATATAAATGTACCGTTATTGAATACCCAGCTCGCAACAAATATGCTAATCCTCAGCAGCCTGGTAAACAGCATTATTATCGCTATCCATCTGGGCTGGTTAAAGAAGAAATACATTGCCGACAGTTTATCTTTTGCCAATTTTCTTTGCGGCGTTATCGCTATTTATATGGCGTATCTAAGCAAACTGGAGTTAAGCATTTTATTTTTATTAATCGGTGCGTTGTTTGATGGCTTAGACGGCTTTGCGGCACGTAAATATGGCTCAACTCGGTTTGGCGTCTTAAGTGATGATATCGCAGATGGTTTTACTTATGGCATAGCGCCCGCCGTCGCCTTAATGATTCATTTCTATCAGATTGATGAAAATCTATTATTGGATGGGTTAGTCATCGGTGGCATTTATATCGTATTCACGATTGCCAGGCTAGTTTACTTTACCCTGAATAAAGAAAATGCCGACCCTAATTATTTCCAGGGAGCACCCAGTACTCTGGGGGGAATCATCGTATTATCAAGCAGTTATATTTTCAAAGAGCACGTCGCCCTGATTGCGTTATTTATCGGTATTGTCAGCATCCTGATGGTCAGCCTGACGACCCAATATCGCCATATTGGGCGGTTATTCCAGTCCATTCAGCTAAAACGCCGGCTGCTCGTTCCGGCCATTTTACTGGTTCTTAGCCTGATCGTAACAAACCAGACCGATTGGCTGATTATCGGCTTATTTAGTATCGTGCTGGCCTATGGCCTCGCTCCTATCATGTTGATTTTTTTGAGGATATTTAATAAAGAGCCGGATTTAGATAACTAAAAATGAGTACAAAATGGGGGGCCGATGAATTAATATTGACGATATTAATTCGTATCGAGTGCCCATTTTTTACGGAAATGTGTGAAATGTCACATTATTTGTAGTGTTATAATGGATAATGATCGCAACACAGGCACCGAGCCTGTAATAATAATAAAAGACAGATATCGAGGAGGAGCACCGCAGTGATACGTAGAATTCAAAATAATTTAAATTCGGCCTATATCTGCCCGACCTCGGCCTCGAGAAAAGCCCAACAACTTACCTCGCAAGATTCGGCACAACAAAAAGACGCCGAGCAGCAAACTCGTAGAGATCTGGATCGTCGTTGTGGCCGAGATCGCCGACAAACACGCCAGGCCGTGATGCTGGATTTTCGCAGCCCTCATGCGCGTCGAAAATCTGGCCGCCGTAATAGAGAAATGAATCACCACTCCATCGGACTGGATGTGTATGTATAAAAAAATTGGGGTCAGAGTCGAATGGCACTTACTTAAGGCTTAAATGCAGCATGGGCCGTCATTCCCGCCTTCGCGGGAATGACGGTTGTAGCTAAGTTAGCGATATATGAAAATATTTAGCTTAAGTAAGTGCCATTCG
>QILH01000317.1 GCA_003233255.1 Gammaproteobacteria bacterium
GTGAGATGCAGTTCGATTTCCCGCCCCGCCCCACGCTCATCCAGCGGACCGCCAATCGTATGTATATCCGCATAGGTTAATACACGACGACCGTTATTGCGTAAGCCGATGCCCGGGTCGTCGAGATCGGTTCGCGGGCTATTAACTCGCATGTCAACACTGGCGCCATACTCGGTTTTGGCATGGCGTACTTTTATTGGTGCTGTTCCCATCACCATTCCACCCATCGGATGTTTGCTATGATCCATGCCGCCCATGCTTTGCTTGCCCCCACCGCCATGAGCCATGTTGCCCATCATGTCTTTCATGGTCAGCCATTCCAGTTTATCGAGTTCTGGAACGTTGGCTTGCATGCCGGATCGAGGTGCTAATGTGCCACGTGCGAATCCAGTGCGATCCATGGCCTGTGCAAAGATGGTGTAAGCTTGATCTGATTCGGGTTCGACAATTACGTCGTAGGTTTCTCCGGGACCAAAACGAAACTCATCGACGGTGACCGGTTCAACATCTACGCCATCGACATGCACAAGTTTCATCTTCAGACCGGGAATGCGTACATCAAAAAAACTTTGCGTGCCGCTGCTGATAAAGCGCAATCTGATACGCTCACCAGGTTTAAACAGCCCCGTCCAGTTTCCTGCGGGCGTGGTTCCGTTCATCAGGAAGGTGTAGGTATAGGCCGAAATATCCGCCAGATCCGTCGGACTCATGCGCATCTGATTCCACATGCGCCGCTTGCCCAGGGCATCAGCCACACCCTTGTCGGCGACATCACGAAAGAAATCAACAGCGGTCGGTTGGCTGAAATTGTAGTAGTCGCTCATCTTTTTGAGTTTGGCGAATACGTCCATCGGATCTTCGTCGGTCCAGTCCGATAACTGCACAACATAATCCCGATCGGCCTTGATACGATTTTTGCCCTCGGCCGGATCGATAATAATCGTACCGTACATACCGGTTTGTTCCTGGAATCCGGAATGCGAGTGATACCAGTAGGTACCGGATTGATCCACTTTAAAACGATAAACAAACGTTTCGCCAGCCGGTATGCCGTTGAAACTGACACCGGCTACACCGTCCATTTCATACGGCAGAATAATTCCGTGCCAGTGAATCGAAGAGGAAACGGGCAGGTGGTTGGTCACCCGGATGGTGACGGTATCGCCTTCTTGCCAGCGCAGAATCGGTGCCGGGATCGAACCATTGATCGTGGTCGCAATGACCGGTGTACCGGTATAGTTAACCACCGTTTCGGCGATAGTGAGGTCAAATTCTGTTCCAGAAAGTATCGGCGCCATGCCCGTTTTAGTATCCGCTATCTGGCGTGCCCAGGCGGGATTAAACAGAGGCGGCAAACCCAAAAGCACTCCACCTGCGGCCAGACCTTGAATGAATTTTCGGCGGGATCGATCCGGCTGCTGTCGATAAATTTGCGAAGCATTTTTCATGGTTGCTTTACCTCATTAACCTTCAGGTCTTGTTCGTAGAAAACGGTTTATAACTCTATGACATGAAAAACAAATATGAGTTTCTTTTTTTTACAATGCGAGCATTAGCGTATTCGCACTAGCTGATAAATGACATTAATAATTGATTAACGTACACACACATGCGGGCATGATTATTAATCTGATGACCATACTATAGTCTGAAATTTTAATTACGGAAACTTAATTGAAATACGCGGGGTATCAGGACGCATTAACTGTGTCGTTGTAAGGTTAATGTAGCGACCAGGCCACCTTCTTTGCGATTGGCCAGGTGTATTTCACCGCCATGTGACAGAGCGATGTTGCGCGCAATGCTTAACCCCAGGCCAGTGCCACCGGTTTGACGACTGCGTGATGTCTCAAGGCGAAAAAATGGTTTAAACACCGTATCGAGTTGTTGCTCCGGGATACCCGATCCGGAATCACTAATGCAAATCGTTACGGTGTTGTCGGTTTCTCTGGCGGTGATCTTCGCATGGCCAGCGTATTTAACCGCATTTTCAATCAGATTAACGAGGCAACGTTTTAAGGCCAGTGGTCGTGCCGGGTAGGGCGTTAGCTGGCAGGATTCGACAACGACATCCTGGCCTATTTCCGCGGCATCTTCTTTTATCGTTTCCAGCAGAGCACAGATATCCGTTACCTGTAGATTTTCGCGGGCATCGTCGGCGCGTAAAAAATCCAGTGTCTCGCTGGCGATGGCCTGCATCTCATCAAGGTTACGGGTAAAATTTTCACGTTGTTCGTCATCGTCGAGCATTTCTGCACGCAAACGCATGCGCGTGATCGGTGTTTTCAGATCATGTGAGATCGCAGTCAACAACCGACTGCGGTCTTCAATAAAACGTTGCAAACGGCTTTGCATGGTATTGAAGGCATGACGAGCATGGCGCATTTCAGTCGGGCCGGTTTCCGGCAGTGGGGGCTGGTTGATATCGCTGCCGAGTTTGTCGGCCTGCTCAGCCAGTAAGGTCAATGGCCGCGTGGCCACCCGTACTGCAATCAATGACACCAGTAACACGATAACAATCAATGCCCCCAGGTTAATGAACAAGGTTGTTGAGTTCGTGAAGATTTCATCGTTGATTCGGTTTTCGAAGGTGACCCAGGCGCCATCACTCAGTTGTACCTGGGCAAGAAAAACCAGTGCCTCGGGTGCGGTCATGCCCATGTGTTCCAGATGCATCATACGGTTGCCATTATCGTGTCGAGAACTCATCAAGGACTTGTCACTTACGACGACTTTTAGAGGGTAACGATCTCCCAGCAGGGTTTGTAGACGGGCGCGAAATTGTGCGCTGGGTGAATCAGCATGGAAGGCTTGTGGGGCAGGCCAGACCGGTGTAGTTAACGATACGTTCAGTGGTGGTACGTTCAAAATGGTGATCAATCTTTGTCGTTCTGAGTCATTTTCTTCATCAAGCAGGCGTACTATTTCAGCGATGCGTTCCGCGCTTTGCGTGCCACTGGCCTGAAACAACCGCTGACCACGATCCTGAAATTGCAACAGTGTGCTAATAAGCTGTGCCAACAACAGGCCAGACAACAATATAAGTGCCAGACGGCCAAATAAGGATTGCGGTAATACGCGCATCAGCCTTGCTCGTCTATTTTTGCGGTAAAGACATAGCCGGCACTGCGCACGGTTTTAATTAACTGTGGTTCGCGGCTGTCTTCGCCGAGGCGTTTGCGTAGCCGTCCAACCTGGACATCGATGCTGCGATCATAAGGTACGGCTTCTTTGCCGCTAACCAGTTCCAGTAACTGATCACGGCTCAGTATGCGATTAGGCCGATCCAGGAATACACGTAATAATCGATATTCACCGCCACTTAACGGCACCACCACATCCTCAGCTGAAATCAGATGGCGAGCGATGGTGTCGAGTGTAAAACCCGCGAAATGCAATAAACCTCTGGGTTCGGTTTGCTGTTCGTTTGCGGGCAGGCTGCGTGCGCGGCGTAATACACTATTAATGCGTGCCAGTAATTCACGTGGGTTAAAGGGCTTGGCCAGGTAGTCATCGGCACCCATTTCCAGGCCGATAATTCGGTCGGTCTCTTCCCCCAGCGCGGTGAGCATAATGACCGGTATCTGTGAATCTGTGCGTAACTTACGGCACAGGCTCAAGCCATCCTCACCGGGCATCATCAGATCCAGCACGATCAAATCGAAATGCGACTTTTTCAATATGTCCCACATCGCCGCCCCGTTCTCGGCGGTGCTGGCACGTAGGCTATGTTTTTCAAGATACGTTTTTAATAGCTGGCGAATCTCGGCATCGTCGTCGACGATCAGAATATGATCTTTGCGTTCCTGTTTAGTCATACTTTATTTTTAGCGCTTTATTGTGTGCAAATCTGCCTGGCTTTGTAACGTATTGTAACAGCACAGTGACTCGTTAAGGTACGTTACAAAAAACTAAGTTACCGACACTTGTCTGTTACATGAAACTGCTTAAATAATACCTGAGAGGCAATGATTTTATTGCATAACGTTACTTTTTACGAACAAGGAGAATTACCATGAACAGCAAAACTATATCTAATTATGTTATTGGCGCGGTGGCCGGTGTTGGTTTGACGGTCGGTTCAGTGGCTTTTGCCGTTAATACCAATAATCATCATAACGGCGGTCCAATGGGTACCCCAATCGAGCAGACCACTCAAAGTGGAATGCATGGACAAACCGCGCAAACCGGAATGCATGGCAAGTTCACCCAGGGTGGAATGAATGGACAAACAATGTCAGATGGAATTCATAAAGGCATGACCATGGGTAGTAATGGTCAGACTCCCCCCTGCCATGCAACAACGGACAGCAAAGACACGAAGTCTTAATCGCGATGACAAGGATTTGTAGCTGTCTATCTTGAACCCGGTCTGGATAAGTTATCAGATCGGGTTCATACCCCGCCGCACTATGTCGAATTATGTGTGAGCAAACTGATAAGTTAAGGAGAATATTATGAACGCTATGTATTTAGGAATGGGATTTTTCTGGTTGCTGCCGCTTTCAATTGTCGGTTTATTGGTCTGGTGGCTGGTCTCCTCGTTAAAAGTGGCCCCCAGCAAAAAACGCAAATAATGAGCATGAACTTACATTAATAATATTGATAGCGGGGCCAAACAATAGTTTTTGAACCCGAATCGTCACCCAGCTGTTATTTATAAGGATAATTATGGGAAAGACAGACTGCAGAACCAGTTAAACCCTGGCTCTGCAGTTGTTGATGGTTTATTTCATATTCATCTTACCCATGCCTTTCATATTTTTAGCCATGCTGTTGAGTTTTGTCTTTTGCTCTTTAGTCAGAGAGTTAAAGAAATTTTTGCCTGCTTTCGAGGTCGCCGTCATTTTTTCTGCGTGTTTCTGCATAAAATTCATGCGTTCCTCGAAGCTCAGATTGGACATCATACCCATCATGCCTGTTTTTCCACGCATGCCCTGTTGAGCCTGCATACCTTTTTTGCCCTGCATCTTATCCATCTTGCCGCTGTGCATGTCTTTCGAGTTGCCCATGCCTTTCATCCCAGCCTGTTTCTGTTTCATCATATCTTTCATCAGGGATTTTTTCTGTTCGGTATATGCAGCAAATGCCTTTTCCTGCTCAGCATTAAGCTTTAAATCGGATTTCATCATTTCCATGCGTTTTTCCATCATTTTCTGTGATTTATCGCATGCCATCCCCATCGTATCCTGTGCATGGGTTATGCCGCTGATTAGAATGCTTGTTGCAATGACGCTGATTTGAATAAGTGTTTTCATTTTATCGTTTCCTTTCGTTGCTGGTAATAATATTCACTTCAATAATTTAGTTGCCAGAATATTTCTGCGATTTACCATCGGAGTCTATACTCATTTGCACTAAATTGTATGTGTGACAATATTAATTTTCGACTGTTCCCCGCTTCCGACTTAAAATCCTATATTTTTATAGGTGGCATAGGGCAGTCGAGTACAGCGGAAAAGGTGCGCAATAATTCGATTTCAACCGGGGATATTGTCTGGTCATGAGTGATGCTAACGACACAGGCCTTCAAAAGCTGTGGCTTGGTGAGAGGTTTTAGCTGAGTTAGTTTTTGCAGAGAACGATCAAGATCAGAAAGACTGATTTCATTTTTAGCCACAAATTGCAGCCCGTCAAACTTCAATGTTTTTGCCGCGGCCTTAAAGGACAGTAAAATCTTATTTGTATCGTCCTGGCCGGTAAAGGCCAACACCGAGAGAAGCACCGATGTTTCTTTTTTCAGCCGGCTAAGACGGGCGTAACGTGCCTTTGGGCGAGTGAGTTTTAAAAACTGTCCATCAAGATGGCTAAACAAAATTTTCTGTAAACACCATTCCATTAGGTCGACCCGGTTATCCATTTCGATCAGTGCAACCAGATTCTGTTTAAATATCGTGTATTGCTGGAGTGATAACTGTTTCAGGGCGGATATAGCAATATCGATTAATGGTAGCCGATGTTCGATGAGCAAGTTGTCGATCTCTGCGATGAGTTTACCGGTTAACACAAATACATCCGGGTCGGCATTTTTTTGCAAATGTTTTAACTGTTGGCTGCGCATTTCAAGTTCAGTATCCAGCACCATTGAATAAATGATGGCCCTTGCGCCAAAGGGTGCACGGGCAGCTTCCTTGAGAACCGAAGGCATTTCTGAGATTAACGAACGTGCATGCTGGATGGTTGCATCACTCGGATTGCCAATTTGATCGATCGCATTGGCGACATCGATC
>QILH01000286.1 GCA_003233255.1 Gammaproteobacteria bacterium
ACAACATTATCAATCATTCTCGCGGCAGCAGTATGAAGACGAATCCTGTTGTTTTAACGGATGATGAGATCAAATCTATTTTAAGGGAAATAATCTGAACTAATTAAAAGTAATTACAGTCTACTGAACATAACCACGGTTTTGAGGAATCCCCAGTGAAAAAAGTTACATCGTTATTTATTTTAATTATAGGCTTTGCGTTTACGACGGTTTCTTTTGCGGGAACTGAGCAATACGGTTTGAAAACCATTGCGGGAAAAGACAGTAGTCTTGAAGAATATCTTGGCAATGGTAAATGGAGAGTGGTTGTTTTATGGGCGTCTGATTGTCATTACTGTAACCAGGAAGCCGAGCAATACATTCAGTTTCATGAAGCAAATAAAGATAAAAATATTGAGTTACTGGGGATATCACTGGATGGTGCTGCAAAGTTAGACGCTGCGAAAGATTTTATAAAACGCCATGATGTTACGTTTCCCAACTTAATTGGTGAATTTGAGCAGGTGGCTTCAATGTATGAGTCGTTAACCGGCGGACCGTGGTCAGGTACGCCGACAATACTTATCTATAACCCAAAAGGTGAACTCAAGGCGGCCCAGCCGGGTGCGGTACCGGTTTCACTTATAGAGGAGTTTGTTAATAGTCAGTCTGTGGCGACTAAAGCAACTGAATAGCCAGAGATTAAACTGAAAAACTCAATAAATTCAAACAATTTACTAGTGGTGACTGCTATAAATTGTCTATAGTTGGTAGGTGTACATTGCCTACGGCTACTTAATGACCACATTAAAAAAACTTATATCATTTCAGAGTATCCGTAAACAATATTTGCTACTAGCCGTCATACTGGTTCTGGTTGTGATTATTTATACGGCCCTGACCGGTTTATGGATTGAGAGTACCAGTTCATCGCATTTCAACCGCGGAGAACAACGGATTGAAGTGAACACGGTAACAAACCAGATTCGCCGTTCAATTGTTGCCGCCGATAATGCACTGGATCTATTTTTATTATCCCCCAACCAGTTTACCCGCAATGCATTTGAAGACGAGTTAGGACAAACTCGCGCCCAAATCGATAGCATAAGCAATTCGGACTGGGCCCAACAAAGTGTGATTAAACCTGTATTGACGGGGTTGATCTCAACCCTGGATGAATTAAACACATCCGCACACCAGATCATGGAAATTCGGCAAACAGCGGATTTAATGTATCCCGCCATGCGCATGGCGAATGGCGATATGCTGGTTGCAAATCGAATGATCCTGAGCGAAGTTGGACAGGCGCTTGAAATATATAACACCATACCATTGCGTAAATTTAAACGGCATCAGCTTGAGGTCTATAAGGAACTGATCACGGTTCGTGATCGCTGGATGAGATTAATCAATGCTTATCGTTTGTTTCTAATCAATAGGATGGGTTCATTGTATGAGGCGGCGTTGCAGGAGCAGCTAAGCGATGTTGAGCTTTTATATTTCGATTTTGAGAAAGGTATCGAACGACTTTCAATTTTGGATCAAAAATTTCAGCTTGATCTGGAGGTATCCATAGCCATCGATTCGATCCAGGATCTTTCGCCGAAGTGGTATATGGGCTTTCAAAAGGTTGTTGCGATTAACAATGATGATCAATGGCGCGCCGATACACCGCTAGTGAAAAATATCATTAACCCCTTGTTTCGTGATTTGTACGATAAGCTGGTAAAAATCGATGATGCCCTGATTCGCCGGGCCAATGATGACCTGGCGAAACAAAGCGATGCAGCGAAAACAGTGTCGACCTCGTTATGGGGGATGGCAATTTTCATCTTAATCCTGTCCATTATCAGTTTCATTGTGCTGGAAGTTAATTTTATTCGCCCCATCGCCAAAGTGGCTTCGAGCTTGAAAGCAGAAGCCAAGGGGCATGAAGTGAGTGAGTTACCGGATGTAAAAGCGGTTGAGATACGCGATTTAACCGATGCCTTTATCGAGCTTCGCCAACAGGTTCATACCCGACAACTCGCACTGGAACACATTGCCATGCACGATTCGCTGACCTCACTACCGAATCGGGCATTGTTAATGGATCGCCTCAATCAGGCGATCGTGAGTACGCAACGTAAAAAACGTTCGTTAGCACTATTAATGCTGGATCTGGATCGCTTCAAAGAAATTAATGATACATTAGGGCATCAGACGGGAGATGCACTGTTACAACAAGTGGGGGTGCGCTTAAGAAATGTTTTACGCGACTCGGATACGGTTGCCCGCCTGGGCGGAGATGAGTTTGCTGTACTGTTATCAAATGTGAACGAGACAAATGCCTTGCGAATAGCCGCCGCCATTCATGAGCAGCTTGAAAAAGTTTACGATGTCTATGATCACTCCTTATATGTTGGTGTCAGTATCGGCGTGGCAATATTTCCACAACATGGTGAGACCGCTCAATCTTTATTGCAACATGCGGATGTGGCGATGTATGTGGCTAAACGTTCTAATACCAGTATTACCCTGTATGATTTGGAACAGGACGAACACAGTTTGTCACAGTTATCGGTCTTGTCTGATTTAAGGACAGCAATAGAGAAAGATGAGTTTGTGCTGGAGTATCAACCGACGGTGACTATGAGTGACGGTAGCCTGCATGGTGCGGAAGCACTTATTCGCTGGAATCATCCCAAGCATGGCCGCATCATGCCAGATCATTTTATCAATGCGGCCGAACAAACCGGTTTAATAAAACGAATATCGAATTGGGTGATGGATACGGCAATACGTGATTGCTATCGTTTGCATCAAAAAGGACACAAGGTGAACATTTCACTTAATCTGTCTGTTTGGGATATACAGGATCCCAACATCAGTCTTAATATTACGCAAAAATTAGAAAAATGGGGCCTACCAGCAAAATACATCACCCTGGAGATAACCGAACGAGTCATGATGGCCGAACCTGAGCGTGCCCGTCAGGTATTAAATAATTTAGCGGCAATGGGGTTACATATTGTGATCGATGATTTTGGAACCGGTTTTTCCTCGTTGGTATATCTTAAACAATTACCGGTTTCAATGCTTAAGGTTGATAAGTCATTTGTTATTGATATGATGCAAGACGAAAGTGATGCGGCCATTGTGCATTCGATTGTCGAACTGGCGCATAATCTGGGTTTGCAAGTTGTCGCCGAAGGAGTAGAATCCGATCAAACTTGGAGTTGGTTAAAAACCTGGAATTGTGATTTTGCTCAGGGGTTTTATATTAGTGAACCGCTATCACTTGATAATTACGTAAAATATTTAGATAGCTATTCAAATACCAAAGTATTTCAACAGAGTTAACGTTCATCACTCAATCCTGGCAGTAAAAATATGAGTACAAAACTTGTCATTTTCATTAATGGTCAGTCAATAATCGAGTACGACCGCAATACCCGCTTACCCGGCCATCAAAGGCAATTCCTGGACAAAATGGATATCGATATGGATGCTGGCATCAATATCAGCGGTGAACGTGTTGTAAAACCGGATCTTAAAGTGCGTGCTCAATATATAGCGATGCAATTAGTGAATTCGATTCTCAAGGAAAATGATGCCATGATAGCGGCAACCTGTGCTTATTTAGCTACACGTATTCCGGATCTAAAGCAAGTCCAGGCAGTTGAACAGGAAGAAAATATTTCGTTCGATCTGGTATTTACCGATGAACAAAAGAATCAGGTTGCGGTACAATTTGATTCTGGTCTCATTACGAAACATTAATTATGATAAGTGAAGTAAAACATATTCTTCGAGCCTTTGGGCCTCTACGATTTTTCCTTATATTATTAGTCATCGCCGATATAGTATTACGGCCGGAACCGGGCAGCCGGCTAGTCTATGAAGGCTGGCAAATGGTATCGAACCTACTGGCTCCAGTCATGTCGCCAATCTTATTTATGTTATTACTGTTGGATTCTATTATGGCGATGGTGTATCGAAGTGATAAGCCGGTCGAAGTGAAAGCGCGTTATTTGATCATTGTGATGGTTAATATAGGTTTAGCCATTATACTGATTGTACGTTGGTTACCTTTCTTTATGGAAATCTCAACGGCTTATTAAATAGCAATCTGTGCCTGCAACGAGTGCCGCTTAAATAGATTTAACTATCCGGGTTTCAAGCCGATAATAATAAGCATCGTTAAAAGGGTGCGAATATTATGTCGGCCAGACCATTGCACAAACAAGATTATTCTGTCAAACCCCAAGGTTTATTGTATTTACTATCCCGATGTACGTGGTTAAAGCGAATCGGTCTGGCTGGGTTTCTGTTCTTTTTGATTAAAGGGCTCATGTGGTTAGTGATTCCTGGAGTTTTGGTCTACTTGGGGAGTAACTAGCTTTTGCTGTGGTTCAGGTATTCAGGTTTGAGAGCAAAAACTTTTCTATAAATTGGGCCGGTTTGGCGCCGCTAAATCGATCGACTTCTTCACCGTTACGAAATAGCATGATAGTCGGGAAGCCTCGGACTTTATAGCTGCCTGCGAGTTTCATATTTTCGCCTTCGTCAACTTCCAGCTTTGCATAAATTATATCAGCACTATAATCTTTTAGTGCCTTATCAAGAATCGGTGCGACGATCAGGCATGGAGAGCACCAGTCAGCCCAAAAATCAACAAGCACGAGTTTTTCATGCGATGCCTTGATGACCAGGGGATTAAACGTTTCCAGTGATAGGATAATGGCGTGTGACATTGGGGCTCTCTATTGTGTACTACCTATTATAAAGCAACTGAATCCAATTTTTGATAATATTTAAGCGATAGAGATATACCAGTTGTATAATCAATAATTATGAAAACGATGACACTTAATGCTCCACAGGTGGCGATCCATACGTTAGCGGAAGTGGTAGGGATTTATGTGGAGGCTGCATACCCTGTGGGAGGGTCTGAATGTGCTCAGTCAGCTCGAGAAGCATTGCTTGCGACGGTGTTGCAGTTAAGAAATGGATACGATACAGCCGCAGGCTCAGTGGATATTAGTCGTCGCCTGAAGGCACACCTGAAATCCGCACTCGAATATTACCCTCAAACTCAGTCTGAACGAGTACAATTAGCCCGACATGAATCCAGTCAACTACTAAGATGTTTACAGGGTGATATTGTTAGCCTGGATGATTGGAATCATTAGTTATTCTTAAACGAGTTGATAGTATGTCTTATTTTAAACAATCGTTAATCCGAATTCTGGTTTCGGTTACTATATTTTATTTGTTGCTCATGGCGCTTTTGTATTTTTATCAGGGCCGTCTGGTTTATTTAGCAGATCTGCCCGGCCGGCAACTAACCTCAACACCTTTGGATATCGGATTGAGTTTCCAGGACGAATGGTTAATTGCCGAGGATGGCACGAAGTTGCACAGTTGGTTTATTCCCTCAGAAAAAAATACTGCGGTCGTACTGGTTTTCCACGGCAACGCCGGTAATATATCTCACCGCCTGGATACGATAAAAATCTTCAATGAAATCGGTTTGTCGGTGTTGATATTAGATTACCGAGGCTATGGACAAAGTGAGGGACAGCCCGATGAACTGGGCACCTACCAGGATGGACGAGCGGCATGGCATTATTTGTTGCAAAAATACTCGGCGAATCAAATTGTAATCTTTGGGCGCTCTATGGGCGGCGCTGTGGCCAGTGAACTGGCTCGTGAATTGTCTGAAGAGCAGGACGAGCAGGTTAAGCCTGCGGCTTTAATATTGGAGTCGACCTTTACCTCGGTTCCCAATCTCGGTCGTGAGTTATATCCACTGTTCCCCATCGACTTACTGGCCAGGATTCGTTACGACTCATTGGCCAGAATGAACGATATTTCGATCCCAACCCTGTTCATACACAGTGCAGATGACGAAATTATTCCTTATGCACACGGTCGAGCGTTGTTTAATGCGGCACGGGAGCCCAAACAATTTTATCCGTTACAGGGCGGTCATAATACGGGTTTTCGACTTAGTCCGGAATATCCTCGCGTATTGAAGGACTTTATCAGGCAGTATATTTCAATTTAGCTCAGCCATACCTATGGTATAATTGTCGAAATTGTATTCATTTATATCGTCGGGATTATCCCGCCAGGCTGTTAGTTTATGTCTTCTGCGACTTCATTATTCTCATACCGTAAACATTGGGCACACAAGCTCGGGCCAGCCCCTGTATTACCGATGAGCCTGGACGA
>QILH01000230.1 GCA_003233255.1 Gammaproteobacteria bacterium
GGGCCCGCATCCTTTAGGCTTTTGGCAAATAAACGATCGGTATCAAGCCCTTGTTCTGCGCTTCGTAATAAACCATCTATATAGCGTGTATTCGCCCGCTGCTGACGAATGGCTTTTTTAATTTTAGCGATATAACGTGTACCGTAATTACTTTGCTTGGTGTCAAGCGGCACCGCAAAACCAATCACACCCGGTTCCATCGCCGATAATTTATCGGTCACCCGCGCCAGTTCATCACGCGGCCAGGGCCAGCTGCCCAGTCTGCGGATAGCCGCATCGTCAATGGCAATTAAGATCACATCCGGGTTGGCTGTGCGCGATGAAGAAAAACGCACGCCAAGATCATAGGCCTCCCATTCGATCGAACGCAGGCTATCGCTGGCACTGAGCAATAAAAATAGCAGCGTGACGACCAGCCCAATAAACCAGTCCTTTTTCCAGTAACCAGGTAACTTCAAAGCCCCATCCATTTTTAACCGTGGATTTTATTGCGGAATATTTAGGAAATGAATCCACGCATAACTACACAATAACTATCGCTATTTTAATTTGCCCTTTTTGGACAACAATATCAAGACCTTAGTATATATCGGCAGTCAGTGCGAGCACATAAAGAAATCGGGCGCTGATCTTGAGTAGTCTGCTCAAGATTCAGCCAATTTGGGAGGTTTACGCAGTTTAATATGCAACTCTCGTAGTTGGCGTTCACTGACCTCGGAAGGAGCCTGAGTCAACAAACAGCTGGCCGTTTGCGTCTTGGGAAAGGCCATCACATCCCGAATAGACTGTACACCGGCCATCAACATCACCAGACGATCCAGACCAAAGGCAATGCCGCCATGGGGTGGACAACCGTAGCTTAAGGCATCCAGTAAAAAGCCAAATTTATCCTGGGCTTCGTCGTCGTCGATGCCCAGTTGTTCAAAAACGGTCTTTTGCACCTCTGAACGATAGATCCGCATTGAGCCACCACCGACTTCGGTTCCATTGAGGATCATGTCGTAGGCGCGTGAACGACAGGCTCCCGGATCCGTCTTCAACTTATCCAGATCGTCTTCGTTGGGTGAGGTGAATGGGTGGTGCAGTGACGTCCAGCGTTTTTCGCCCTCATCCCATTCAAACATAGGGAAATCAACGACCCATAAAGGACACCATTCGCCCTCCATGAGCTTACGGTCGTGCCCCAGTTTCACCCGTAAGGCACCCAGTGCTTCGTTGACCACCCGGGTCTTATCGGCTCCAAAGAACACCAGATCGCCGTCTTTTGCACCAACGCGTTTGATAATGGTGTCAACCGCGTCATCGGGCAGGAATTTCAGGATAGGCGACTGCAGCCCTGCCCGGCCTTTGGCCAGTTCATTGACCTTGATGTAGGCCAGACCTTTGGCACCGTAGATACCGACGAATTCAGTATAACCGTCGATTTCCTTACGGGTCAGCTCACAGCCGTTTGGCAGCAATAACGCCGCCACACGCCCTTTGGGATCTTTCGCCGGGCCACTGAAGACCTTGAATTCAACGTCCTGCAGCACATCGGCAATATCGACGAGCTCAAGGGGTATGCGCAAATCCGGCTTATCGGATCCATAACGATGCATCGCCTCGGCATAGGTCATTTGTGGGAACGACTCGGGGAGTTCGACGCCAATCGTGTCCTTGAATAATGTCTGCATCATGCCTTCCATCAGCGACATGATTTCATGTTCATCGATAAATGAGGTCTCAATATCCAACTGGGTAAACTCAGGCTGGCGATCGGCGCGCAGGTCTTCGTCACGGAAACAGCGCACGATCTGATAATACCGATCCAGACCGGCCACCATCAGCAGCTGTTTGAATATCTGTGGCGACTGCGGCAAGGCAAAGAAACTGCCCTCATGGGTACGACTGGGAACCAGATAATCACGCGCCCCTTCCGGGGTTGCTTTGGTCAACATCGGCGTTTCCACATCGATAAAACCGTTGTCTTCCAGATAGTTACGCAAGGTACGGGTTACCTGAGAACGCAGTTTCAGGCGTGCCAGCATCTCCGGTCGACGTAGATCGTAATATCGATATTTAAGCCGGTGCTCTTCTGAGACGGTGTCGTCATCGATCACATAGGGAGGTGTTTGGGATTTATTCAAAATAGTTAATTCGGTACCTAACACCTCGATTTCGCCGGTGGTCAGGTTGGCATTGACGGTGCCCTCAGGACGATGACGAACCTTGCCCGTTACCTGTAGCACAAACTCATTGCGTACGTCTTCGGCCAGCGCAAAAATGTCCGCTCGATCCGGATCATAAACGACCTGTAACAGGCCCTCCCGATCACGAAGGTCGATGAAAATCACCCCACCGTGATCGCGGCGGCGGTGAACCCAGCCGCATACAGTGACTTGCTGGTCGATATGTTCCGCGGTGACTTGACCGCAATAATGGGTACGCATTGCTTGTTTGCTCTATATTAGGATGATTTAAACAAAGGCGGGATGTTACGTTCTGTCACCGACGCATGCAAGGCCCGCCAGATAATTGAAAATAATTGAATAATTGGGGTCAGAGTCGTATTTTTGGCTAGTAAATTCTCTCTTTCAAAATTTTCAGGCAAAAATACGACTCTGACCCCAATTATTCAATTACTTCAATCTGCTTTTGAGCCCGAGGATTTCGAGCTGCCTTTGTCCTTGTTGGCGCTACTGGAGCTGGATTTTTCTTTTTTGTTGTCGGCTCCTTTGCCCGCCAGATTTTTCTGATTACTGGACTTAAAATCGGTCTCATACCAGCCACCGCCAGAGAGCCGAAAACCGGCCGCTGAAATCTGCTTTTCCAGTTTAGGCTCACCGCATTCAGGACAGTCCTTTAACGGCGCATCACTCATCTTTTGTAACTTTTCCAGGGTGTGCTCACAGGCGGCACAGGCGTATTCATAAATGGGCACAACAACAACCTCTAAATCTAATTACAGTATAGAATGTCGACATTGTCGGTGTTTTTCAAGTAATAAGCGATATCTAATAAAGGCAATGATACGTTAATGTTTAACCGTAAACTCCCAGGCCGATATATCCATCTAATACTATTCACGACTTTCGTGTTGAGCGTGTTGTGGTATCTGGAATGGATCACGCAATGGGCCGAACATTCAGGGCTAAGCACTTATACCATCATCATTGCAATCATATTGATCCCGGTAACCGCCTTTATTCACATCCCCCTTCGGCGTATCCCGGTCGTTCACGCCATTCCACAGGTTTCCATGGTGGGATGGATCGTTCCAAAACGAACCCTTTATCGCGGTCAGACCTTAATCGCAATCAATGTCGGTGGCGCAGTACTGCCCTTGATTTATTCGGTGACGCTTTACCTGCTTTTTCCAGTCAGCATCACATCCATATTACTGATTATCATCACGACCACCCTGGCCAGTTTTTTACTGAGTCGACCGATTCCCGGCTTCGGGATCGGTTTGCCACTTTTTAGTACTCCCATCATCACCGCACTTACCACTCACTATATTGTTGATGAACATGCCATCAGTACGGCATACATCGCTGGTACAATCGGTGTTATGCTGGGTGCCGATGTGTTGAGACTCAATGACATTAAACAGCTTGGTTCGAGTTTTGTCTCGATCGGAGGCGCGGGAATTCTGGATAGCATCGTGCTCACCGGATTTATCTCGATGATACTGGTGTCATTGCTTTAAAAAAACATAAAATAAAAAAGAAAATAATAATGTCCGCAGATAAAAGTGTACTCGTAACGGGATGTTCAAGTGGTATCGGTTTATGTGTTGCCCAGGAATTACACAAACACGGCTACCAGGTCTTTGCCACGGCTCGGCACAAAGACGATGTAACGAAACTAAAAGAACTGGGATTAACAGCCCTGCTACTTGATCTGGATGACAGTTTATCTATCCAGAATGCACTCAAACAGGTTCTGCAAGAAACCGGCGGAACCCTGTATGCTCTCTTTAATAATGGCGCCTACGGTCAGGCTGGCGCGGTTGAGGATTTAAGCCGGGATGTATTGCGTAAACAATTCGAAACGAATTTATTTGGCTGGCTGGAATTAACTAATTTAGTGCTACCCGTAATGCGTAAGCAAGGTTATGGTCGCATTATTCAAAACAGCTCGGTACTCGGCCTGGTGGCAATGCCCTTTCGCGGGGCCTACAATTCATCAAAATATGCATTGGAAGGCTTAACCGATACCTTACGTCTTGAAGTAAGTCATACCAGCACAAATATACACATTAGTTTGATCGAACCCGGCCCAATCTCAAGCCGGTTCAGGGCCAATGCATTAAAGGCCTTTCGCACTCACATTGATGCGGAAAACAGTGTGCATCGAGATCTTTATAAAAAATTAGTTGAACGACTTGAAAAAGAAGGCCCGTCAGCACCGTTTACCGAACCCCCAAGCGCCGTCTTCAAACGCGTTTTGCATGCGCTTGAAAGTCCGAAACCAAAAATACGTTATTACGTTACCTTTCCCACTTATCTTTTCGCATTTTTACGGCTGGTCTTACCCTGGCGATGGCTAGATAATATATTGAAGAGATACTAAGCAATTTAAGAGCATATCAATTGGTAGTCGACAGAAAATAGGATATGCTACGGAAAATTATTTGAATAGGGTATACAGTGGATATTCTGGAAGAATATAAAAAATTGGCGGATCGTAAACGGCAGGATCTTGAACAAAGTGGACAAGATCAAAGTGGACTGCACACCGTACGTAGTCTGCAGGTCATTGCCAGTCTGCAAACCATCCATAATTATTTGCACGATTTTGTCGAGCTGCTCAATTTTGTCAATTCTGATATCAAGACCAATCTGACTATAGATGGGATGGGTACCTTAGAAGATCTACAACACCTTGACTATCGCCTTATCAATGAAAGCAGCATCAACAAAGAGTCTATTAGCTTACTTTTCTCAATGAAAAATGACTCACAACTTGAGATCGAAATCGACGATACCATAGAAACAAAAGAGCGCATGGAAGAATTAAAGACCCTGGGCCTGCTTATTAATTATACTTCAAAGACGCCGCCAAAGATTGGCATTCAAGGTCACATCCCGGTACGAATCGAGTTCGAATCCGATTTTGAGGAGTCCAGCATACATATTAGCATTGAAAATTTTTCACGTTTAGCGAAAGAACATTACGTCCTCAATGTTGATAATATCACCGATGACTTACTCAATGACTTTGGTCAGTTCATTCTACGTCGTGAAAACAATTTTATGGATGTCTTGATCGAAGACAGTCACGGTATTAGTTTAATTCAACGTCAGCATAATCCTAACGAAGAAGGCAACACAAGCCGCACCGAAGAAATGGATATCTCTCGTTTACGTTCGATTTTTAATCGTGAACACCGTCTATATCTTACCTACCATAATGATATTAAAGATCTTGGCTCGCGTACTCATGGCTATATATTGGGCCGGGCTAAAGATTGCGATTTAATGGTTAAGTCCGATCTTTCTTCTCGCCATCATGCCCAACTCGTGTATCGCAAAGGAAAGTTTGTGTTAATTGACCAAAGTACAAACGGTACATTTGTAAAAACACAAGGCGGTAAAGAAGTGTATGTGCAAGGAGAAGAAACACCGCTATCCGGTTCTGGCTTTATTAGCCTGGGCAAAGCCGTTACCGTCGATAACGAGCACCTGATCTATTATTCCTGCCAGTAGTCAGTTTGTACTTTCTATGAACGAATCCCGATGCCACGGCGCAAAAGATAAAGACAATATCCATATAACACGGCAACGAACCCGGCAATAATCCCAAGCGCTAAATTAACATCAATATCACTTACCCCTAACATGCCATAACGCATTGCGTTGATCATATACAAGACAGGATTTGCATAGGAAACGCTTTGCCAGAAACCGGGCAGCATCTCAACCGAATAAAAAATGCCCCCTAGATACGTTAAGGGTGTCAACACAAATGTAGGAATGATCGATATATCATCAAATGATTTAGCATACATCGCATTAATAAAACCACCCAGAGCAAATAATATCGACGTTAGCAGCGTCACGAAAATAATAATAAGTGGACTATGAAATTGCAGGTCGGTAAAAAATGTTGCAACTATGGTCACGCCGATACCGACTATCAGCCCACGAATCAGTCCGCCACCGACAAAACCTGATAAAATAAGATAATTGGGCATCG
>QILH01000265.1 GCA_003233255.1 Gammaproteobacteria bacterium
GAAATAAATTGTTGTTTAAGGATATCAGCATCATTGATTTATATTAAAATATTTGCAGCGATGACATAACCCTGTTTTTAATTATTAGTGCAGCCATTCTAAGCCTTTTTTAGATAAATAATTACATCGAAATCGATATTATTATTAATAAACATGACATTTAATACTGTCTTTATTTTATTAACAACAAACACTTTAGATCAACTTCACAGTTTTTAAATTAGCATCTTGTTATTTTCTCTATAGCAAATGGATTGCGCATCTATCACTATTAATACACTATAATAATTTCAGGGGAATTACTTTTGGAATTAAACTTAATTTGGAGCCGCAGATGAATACCTTACCCAGCCAAGCAATGACAAATTTTCATGACCATTTTGATACAAACTATGAACAGATGAATCTTGACTACCAGACTGATTCGCAGTCCCTATGGTTGTATATGCAAGCCGCACCTCGGCCATGTTTTACCAGCCAGTTACTTTCAGAGATTCAGGATTTATTTGGACAATTTTATGCGCATCCGATAAAAGGCCATCCGGTTAAATACCTGGTTGCAGCATCAGGTGTTCCCGAGATTTATAATCTTGGCGGTGATTTAGATAAGTTCAGTCGGCTCATAAAAGCGGGAGATCGAGATACTTTGCATACCTACGCAGTACAATGCCTGGATGTGGTTTATGAATGTTCGCGCCTTTTCTATCATGGCATTACGACTATTTCACTTATTCAGGGCAGTGCCCTTGGTGGTGGTTTTGAGGCGGCATTAGCCTGTAATGTTATCGTGGCTGAAAAAAGTACTCAAATTGGTTTCCCTGAAATCCTGTTTAATCTGTTCCCGGGCATGGGTGCTTATTCTTACCTAAGTCGACGTGTTCATCCAAGTATTGCTGAAAAAATAATCAGTTCCGGGCGTATGTATACAGGTGAAGAATTGCATGCCATGGGGGTTGTTGATGTGCTTGCCGAAGATGGCGAGGGTAAGGATGCGGTTAACAATTACATCCGACAGCATGCGGCTCATAGAACGAGTCGATTGGCGATGCAGCAAGCCTATATGCATGTAAACCCAGCTCCGCTTGATGAAATGCGAGCGATACTTGATCTCTGGGTCGATACTGCGATTAATCTGGATGAACGGTCGTTACGTGTTATGGAACGCCTGGTGCGGGCTCAAAGCCGGAAAATGAGCAGTCAATTAAAGGAAGAAAATCAGGTCGCTTAGCTTAATCGCGTTGCTGATTCGAATCGACCTGGTGAGCCTGATGCCATAAAGCATATTGGGTACGTAAAAAGTCTTTTCTAATCTGATTTAGGTGCTGAGTTGCATTTTGTCGGTACTGTGTTTCAGATAGTTTTTGTGCCTGCATGCATACTTTGTATAATTTCACTGCGCCGACTGATCCTGCATTACCTTTAAACGCATGTGCCGCTTCGGTGAATTCATGATAGTTATCGTGCGTGTTGTTATCGAGTCGAAGTAACAAGGCATTACCATCTTTTACGAAACCCTGGATTAGATCGAATAAGAAGGTGTTATTTTCATCCAGCATTTTTAAATCATTTATAACATCCGGGTTAAGAATATCGCTTGAGTCAGGGATATCAATATTGGGTGCTCGAATGCTTGTCGGCATGACAAGTTTATTTTCGGCATTTTCATTTGCTGACTGATTTGGTTCTATTGCCGCGATTGTATTCAACAGGGTATGTGACCGGATTGGTTTAGTCAGGTAGACATCAACGCCAACTTCTTTACATTGCTGCACCGCTTCAGTTGTCGCATTTGCAGTAAGCATCACAAATGGCATCGTATTCTTAGGATACATAAATCGGAACAGTTTTATTGCCTGTAAGCCACCCATTACCGGCATATGCATGTCAATTATACATATATCAAAGACTTCTTTTTCTAATGCGTCCAAGGCTCGTTCACCGTTCTCAACGACAGAAACCGTATGCCCACCATGCTCAAGGATACGTCGTATCACTCGCTGGTTAGTCTCATTGTCGTCGGCAAGCAATATGTGATATTGCTTGACCATTTTGCTGTGCATGAAGTAGCTACTAAAGTCTTCTACATTATTATCATGAGCGCCTAGCAGTGGAGAGGCGTGGATGGCATTAAATAGCAGTGATTTGTTAGCTGGGTTGTTAAATATAAAATTGAATCCGGTATTTAGTAATTTGCTATGTGTCGTTTCGTCCAGTTTATTGGCTACCAGAATCAAGATAACATTGCTTAAATCAGGTCGGCTACGAATAGATTGAACAAATTGTAATGCATCAATATCAATTAAGGGTTTAGTGATAATGATGGCGTGAAATGGGTCATGTTCAGAAGAAGCACGCGTGAGCATTTTAAAGGCATCGCTTGCAGAATCCGTATCTATTAAGTCAGTCCCCCAGCTTTCTAACGAGTCTATCAAATCAAGTAAGGTATTATCTTTATTTGCGATAGCGAGTATTTTTGCCTGGGTGAGATCCTTGTTAATGTTAATATCGACGGTTTTTTGTTTAAAGGGTAAAGTGAACCAGAAGGTAGATCCGTTTTCAGGTTCACTTTTAACGCCTATGTTGCCATCAAGAAGTTCAACGATCTCTTTTGCGATAGCGGTGCCTAATCCAGTACCACCATGACGACGTGTTTCCGAATCATCGGCCTGGGTAAATCGATTAAAGATAGATTCCTGATCTATCCTGGAAATCCCGCAGCCAGTATCGATGACTTCGAACAGAATGTTGCACGTGTCGGTTGTTTTTTCCTGTAGTGTAACTCGTACATGTACGCCACCAAAATCAGTATATTTAATAGCGTTGCCAATCAAGTTAATCAATACCTGTCTTAGGTGGTCGGCATCGCCAAATAACTGATAAGGAATGTCAGGCTCAACCTGTAAATTCAACGACAACCCTTTTTGCTTGGCATGATGGGTCAGCATACGAGTGGTAATATTAAGCAGATGGTGCAGGTCAAATTCAATTTTATTGCGGGTTATTTTTCCTTCTTCAATTTTTGACAGGTCTAATATACTTTCGATTAACGATAATAACGCGTTTATCGAGTAATCAATGGTATCGGCATATTCTTTTTGCTCGGCGGTTAAAACCGTATTTTTCAGCAAGTCACTTGAGCCGGTTATTCCGCTCAACGGTGTACGTAATTCATGGCTCATGTTAGCAAGGAACTGACTTTTAGCTTTATTGGCGATTTCTGCATTGTTAACCGCGATAGTTAATCGTCGTAATAATGTGGAGGCATAGAGAGGGAGTAAGATAAGTCCACCGAGCATGCCGGAAAAAAGAATCGGATACTGTTGCCAGAAGGAGCTGGTTAAATAGACTATTACAAAACCGATAATGCTGAAGACACTACTAATGGCCAGATATTTAATACCAAAACGAAAACCATAACCAAAAGTTAGCCATAGGTAGAGAGGGTAAAGAGCGGCACCAATTTCTTCGCCCAGATACATCGCATAGGAAAGCGCTATAACATCGACGATGTTACTTATTATATAGCGTGTGGTAATTTTCCTAGGTTGGATATAAATCCAGCTAAGCACCACAATACCTGCAATGGTGTAGAAAATAGCTTCGATAGTAATATTCGTGATTATTTCAGGTGATTCGGAGTGGAACAGAATGGTTAGTAAAAATATCGTAGGACCAAAGGCTAGCCGTATGAAGGCTTGCTCATGCTCGCGCCCTGGGCTCTGACTTAGTCGCTTAAAAAACGAACGTAATTGTTGGCGACTTACGATAGGTCGTGCTGTTGACATAAATTCGTATCTTCTTCTTTGTTGTTTTCAGGTGATATCTCATTAAATGTATTATAGATGTATTGGACGCTATCGAGATTCTCCATGAAAACGTCAGTACAGTCTGGGTCAAATTGTTTCCCTCGCTGTGTCTGGATAAAAGTTATCGCATCATTGATTGACCAGGCTTCTTTATAGGGGCGAACCGAAGTAAGGGCATCAAAAACATCAGCGATAGCAACAATTCTGGCTTCGATAGGAATTTCTTCACCTCTCATGGCATAAGGGTAGCCGAGGCCATTAAAGTGTTCATGATGCCCAAGCGCAATGCTCGCACCCGCCTGTAAATATTTAGATGGGCTATCTTTTAGAATTTCATATCCTATTAACGTATGCGATTTCATCGTGTCAAATTCGTCATTGGTTAGACGGCCTTGTTTTAACAGGATCGAATCCGTAATTCCTATTTTACCAAGGTCATGCATTGGTGAAGCCTGCTCAATGAGATCGCAATGCGGTTCGTTTAGACCAATGAGCTCGGCTATTAGCCTGGAATATTTGGCAATTCGAAGAATATGGCTTCCCGTCTCCTCGTCTCGATATTCTCCGGCGCGCGCGAGTCGCAGCAGGGTTTCGCGTTCACGCTCAAGGATGGCATTGGTGGAATTGGCAACTTTATGTTGTAAGACATAATTTCGTTTTTCAAGCATCAGTTGCGATGTACGAAGGGTAAGTAAATTTTTGCACCTGGCCCGGCATTCGTGGTGATCGATTGGTTTGGATAGAAAATCACTCGCACCGGCATCGAGGGCTTTATAACGTATGTCCTGTTCGTCATAGGCGGTAATCATTATCACGGGTATGGAGTCACAGCCTTTGGTACGTCGAAATAATTTAATAAACTCGATACCGTTGATTTCTGGCATCTTATAATCTATCAGTACCATGTCAGGCGTATTGTATTTAACCCAACTCAATGCCTCGGTGGATCGATCAAAGGTAGTAACCTGGATTGGCTCAGCTGAGAAATCGAGAGATTTCACTAATTGAGAAAGCAGCTTTAATGTCGTGCTTTGGTCGTCAATGATGATAATACTGGCCATCTGTATTTCTCATATTTAGTTCTATAGATATAGGGGGTAGCTTAAAAATATAGCACATGAACCCGCGGAGACAGTCACTTGGCGCCAAAATATTGAAATTGGCACAATTCCGATTTTACCTGATATATGCTTTATTACCTATTGTTTGCAAACGATTATTGAGTCCTTTTTGTGCAAGAGATCACATATAACGTACAAAACTGTGAACTCGGTTGTATTTAAAACAAGTATAGGATAAAAATACCCATAAACATTACATTATATAATGAAATAATTTAATACGATAATTATGGGTAAATCCGCATGGGAGGCTAAAATAGTATTTATCTTTTTTTTAGTAATGTTGTTATCAATAGTGGTAGCGACGAGATAACGCGTATTAACCTGGGGTCTGATCGGAATGGCACTAAGTTAATCCTCAAATGTAACAAATGCCGTCTTTCCCGCCTCCGCGGGAAAAGTGCCCCGCGGGTATGACGGTTGTGGCTAAGTTAGCGATATATAAAAAAATTTGGCTTAACTTAGTACCATTCGAGTCTGATCGTAAGTATGCAGTGATAGAAACGGCTCAAGTTATTGTCGGCTATATTTCGGCTCAGTTCGATATCTCATCGTTAAATCCACCGGTGGCTTAATTAGTAAGTACGTGCGCCGGAGCGACAAGGTTATTTTTTTACTAAACCCACAATCAACCTCTGATATGCGGTGTGTGGTTTTACCCAGGCGAGGTCAATTGGCGAAGTGACTGAGTCCAGATCGTGCGGAATAATATGAGTTTAAATCGTTATAAGTCGTTTCGGTCTAACATCGATAAATTATTTTAGTACAGAAATAGTGCCGAGTCGTTTGTTTGAAAAGGTTATTATAATAGTCATATGAAGTGCTGTATGTCATGAGGCATAATGTTTGTGTGCATTATGGAGCGTCAATGGAATATTATCGTTTTGTCAAAAACGGGTGACTTTAAATTACTGAAGCAGATACAAATGCCTAATACACTTATTATTCAGTCTCATCGCGTCCCGTTACCGTATGCCTGGATTGAAACGTGCCTGAACACGGTTCGTGATTGGTGCAATCTGAATGAGTATGAATATTGTTTTCTTGATGATGCGCTGTTTGATTTAATTCCTGAGAAAATTCTTGAAAAAACTCAGAAACAAAAAGTCGTTGCTTCCGATCTGGCGCGATTATTACAGATTAAAAAATATTTAGACTTAAATTATGATGTTGTCGTTTGGCTGGATGCCGATTTTTTTATTTTTAATCCCGAAGAATTTATTATCC
>QILH01000088.1 GCA_003233255.1 Gammaproteobacteria bacterium
GGCACGCTTTCAGCAGATGTCTTGGTATCATTCCACAACTCCTCATATTCAGCATTGTTCTTATTTATTTTTTATTTAGATTTATTATATCGTCCATAATAAGCATTTCTTTAATTAAGGTATTATCATTGCCTTTTCACACTGGTAGATCAATAGCATAGCCCAATTTTATGGCTCACTCGACCCAATAAAATACGATATTTTGCCAAAATTAGAAATTTTGATTGCAATTCACCCCTGACACGCTAAGTTAGATGACACTGAAGAGCAAACGAAAGTCAGCCCAAATAACGATGTTCAAAGCCGTTCGCAGTCAACATTCTAAACATTCCGCTATTTCACATGGCTCCCTAAGTCCATTGGCCATCCCCACCGGAGTTGCTCGTCGCTCAAGACCCAATATTAAAACAAAGCAATTACAGCATTGGGCCACTGAGCTACCGATCGGTAATACCAGCGTTGCCGCCCATCAGATGCTGGAAAAACTAAAATCACTCAATGCCTGCCGTTATTCATATAAAGACCGCCTGCAGTTACACAACACATTGCGTCCGGTATTCGATGAATTGCTGCATGCCATACGGCAACCACTGCGGCAGGCAAACATCCCGCTCGATCAACAGCAGCTCTATCGCGCGGCACTCTTGCAGGAACTGCTTGAGCAAATGGCGCTGGGATACAAACTGGTCGTTAGTGAATTATCCAGCCTGACAAAACTAAAAGAATTCGACCAATTTTTATTAACCGAAAGCATTTACATGGCGATTCTTTACCTTAGCCAGCGGCTTATCGATGTCTATGGCCTGTATGCGCCTGAACCCACCTTCGTCTGGTCGGATTTAAATCGTTTGTATCAATTTGCCGAGGCCCGTAACTTACATAGCCAGCCAGTGGATGATCCCTACCCAAACACCCCGCTACCGGTAAAACTTACCATAGACTTTGCCTATAAGCGTATCGTGTTGCTATCGCTGGCCGAACCGTATCATCTGATGCAATACGAAGCCGATGACATGTTTCGCCTGATCACTTCATCCGTTGAAAGTTGCCTGCTCGAACCGTTTACCGAGATAGTGACCCGGGGCGAATATGTTATCGATCTTGACGCGGATTTTGGCCCAAAATTCATTGTTGACGAACAAAACTGGCCGGCGGAATTACCCCGGCTGATCGATATTAGCGCGGTAAAATTACAACTCAATATCCATTTACAAAGATTATTATCGTCAAGCCTTAACAACGCTGAATTTGATGCGGTGTCCCTGGTGGAACGACAACAACGAGATATGTTGTTACGTCTCGCCGATGCCTGGAATGCCTCGTTGGTACGTAAAACTGAACGCTTTGCTCTGGCCGCACAAGTAGAGGTCACCTCGGGGCTAAATGCCGCACACTACTATATTTCGGAACAGCATAAATTTACTCCTGAAATGGATGAGTTACGACTGGTCAGTAATTTTGATGATCAAGGTCTTGAAGATAAGAGTAATACCGTATTAGCATCGGCTCACCGAGAGGCCCTGCAAAAAGATCTGCGTCATGAAAATCATAAATATCCGCTTAACCCATGGTCACAACGCAATGTCAGCCCGATTGGAATCGCCTTAAACACCGAGCAGGCTGGACACAATATCGATGTTCGTGTTGGCGAACTGGTTACCTATCGGATGGCTGAGAAAAATAATCCTCGCTGGCAGATCGGAGTAATTCGCTGGCTGAAACATGAATTCAAAGAGCACTCAGAAGGTACCGTTAACGTTGGCATTATGAATATTGCCAATGCCGCAATACCGATTGGCACCAAGGCCATAAAAGGTCTTGGCAATGGTACGGATTACTTCCGTAGCTTACTGGTGCCTAAACAGATCTCGATTCATCAAACTCGTAGTTTAATTGTACCCGCCTTACTTTACGATGTTGGCACCGTGATTTCAGTCAACATGAAACAGAAAATATTTTATGCCAAACTTACTCGCATGTTGATCTCGACACGGTCGTTTACACAATTCGATTTTGAAGTTATCCAACGGCCCATTGAGTTTTCATTCTAGTCAACATTGTCTATCTCCTGCAACGCATTCAACTGAGTCGCAAAATAAAATACCTGTTCACGCATGTCCTGATGCCCAACATTTAATGCTCGCAACGACTTATCTCGCCATTTAGTATTTTTAGTTAGCTTTGAATACTGATACGTTGTCGCAACCAGAACAGAGCTTGGCGAGGGCAGCGGCCCATCACTGACAATGGTCTGGCCTGAACCGTATTTTAATAGCATATTTTCGGCCAGTCTCCAGCCCTGAGGCCCATAAAAACGCCGCCAGGCCTGGGTCAGGATCTCCTCAAGCCACTGTTGATCTTCTGACCTTTTCTCCAGTTGCCACCATGCCAATAGCGCCTGTGCTGTATACGCATAGTCTTCGAGACTGCCACTGCCTAAATTGGCTGTTTCGCTATACGCACGCAGTAATTCTTTACTGCTTGAATCCCAAAGCCGCAACTTAAAAAACTCAACCAATTTAGCGGCCGACTGGCGATATCGATCATTATGTTTTGCACCGGAGATAAAAGCGCTAAGCGTTAATGCATTCCAGCCGGTTAAAATCTTTTCGTCTTTGGGAAGAACTCGTTTGGCGCGGACTGAAAGCAACTTCTCGCGTATAGTTTGTAATTTTTTCTTAAGCACATTTTCTGGAATCTTAAACTCGCTGGCCAGCTCTGCAACGCTCATCACTTCGGCAAAGTGATGCCCATCTTCTAGATCAGGTGCCCCAGATAGCCCCCAGTATAAATTTATAATATCGTATTCTTGCGAATTTAATGTTTTCTTTAAAACATCATTCGTCCATAAATAATATCCGCCTTCAATGCCACGATTATCGACCGCCGACAGGCTTGCCGCAAAGGCAGCTGTGCCCGTTGCTAAATCGCTTAATATAAAATCCAGTGTTTCATCCGCAATCTGTCGGTAAGAATCATTTTTAAATACATCGGCCGCTCGATAATACAGCTTCGCAAGTAATGCATTGTCATACAACATTTTTTCAAAATGCGGTATCTGCCAACCAGGATCAACCGTGTAACGATAAAAACCACCGCCTAACTGGTCACGCAGGCCCTGACTCGCCATCTTGTTAAAACTAACAATTAAAAAGTCTTTAATCTGCTCCTTTGAATCAAATTCTTTACCGCTCTGAACATACATTTCTATTAATGTATTTAGTTTGGGCACATTCGGAAATTTGTTTTGTTCACCAAAGCCGCCCTGCATCTCATCGGCACTGCTTAGAGTTTGATATATGAATATTTTATTCAGCTCGGTTATCCATTGCCGTGATACCTTAGTGGAATTTGTAACCTCGGCCGTAGACAACTCCCCGCTTACCGCCTGAGCCATATTATTAAGTCCAGCCTGATCGCTCACCCATTGCTGTTTCAGAAGTTTCAATACTTTTAAAAAATTATCGGGAGGCACATAGGTCATGCCAATGAGTGGATATCCATCTGGGGTTACAAAAACATTCAATGGCCAACCAGCGTGCCCCTGAGTTCGCTCGGTGAAATCGATAAGCAGAGCATCTAAAGCCGGATTTAATTCCCGATCGACTTTAACCGGAACAAAGTAGCTATTTAACAATTTGGCTACTTGTTCATCCTGATATGACTCACGTTGCATAACGTGGCACCAGTGGCAGGAAAAATAACCGCTCGATACAAAAATTAGTTTATTCTGTTCCTTAGCCTGCTTTAATGTTTCCGCATTCCATTCCTTCCATCGAACCGGGTCACGCCCATGCATGTCAAGATAAGGCGATGCATGTTTATATAACGAATTTTTTTCCGCTTTGCCAGTCGCAATACTGTCGGATGAATTCGTTTTAGCATTAGTAGATTGAATGAGCAAACCCGCCAGAATGACGAATATAACCCAACGCAAATAATTAACTTTTGTATATAACGTCATCTTCAACACAGGTAAACCACCTTCTTTTTAGAAGCTGTTTTTGCAGCCGCCTAAACCTAATAGTCAGAGTCCAATTCGGGCATATAAGTTCCATATCAGGACAGTCAGGCAGGAGAACTATTTAAATTTCACTCGTTTCTGCTTTTAGTATCTGGTCTGAAGAAACCAGCAACAGGTGGAGATTATTCCGTATTATTCTGGTACTTCGGGAATAAATTGGGTCGCAAACGTTTATATATTACTAATTAATCGGCTCAACCAGTTCGTCTTTTACTTTATAGTAGTTATTTAATTCCTGATAGAAAAACGATTCCCACACCAGATCCGGTTCCCAGAATTCATGAATCGTATTCCAGCCATCGATCTGAGATACCTTCTCAGACATGATTAAATACAGAACTGCAAAGACGGACGCACGTTGATTATTTTCGCAATGAACAAGTACTTTTTTATGTTGTTGCAAATTCATGCTATTTAAAAAACGTAGATATTCTCGGCTTTGCGGCGTTTTAAAATCAACTGGTATAGAAACATACACCATCCCCAATTGCTTTAAGTATGAGGCTTCTTCGGCAATAGAATAATCGGCATTATTTAAACCTAAATTAACAATCGTTTGATAACCTGCATCCGCTAACAATTCTAAGCCACCTAAAGCCGGCTGGCCTGCGATGGCAAGATTAGGCGTTAATTCCCAGAAATTATCTATATCGTCCATCTTAACCATTTTACCGCGTCTCAAGATATTGCAAACATATACAGATTAAACCAGCACCCGCGCGAACCATTGACTAATGTCATCTATCTGCTCCGGACATACGCTGTGTTCCATGGGATAGGTTTGCCATTGCACCGACCAACCCAGTTCAAATAAAACTTGTTTTGATATTTGCGCGAGCTTAACAGGGACGATCGGATCATAATCACCGTGATTCATCAAGATCGGGGTATCCTGATTTTCAGTACTCCGTTCTGAAGCCAGTGAACTGCTTAAGGGAAGATAGGTCGATAATGCCAGAATACCCGCCAGAGTATGCGGAAATCGTAACGCCGTATGCAGAGCCATTGCCCCACCCTGTGAAAAACCGGCCAGCACAATCTTATTTGCTGGCACACCCGATGCCATTTCATGCTCAAGTAACGCGGTAATTTTCTTTTCAGTCTTGCGTATCCCTGTATCGTCTTCCTGTGCATCTTCGCTAATCGCAAATATGTCGTACCAGGCAGGCATCACATGACCGGCATTAACCGTTACCGCTTGACTCGGGGCATGTGGGAAAATGAAACGAGTCTTTGATTTGTTCGGAAAGTCGAGATCGGCCGCAATCGGTTCGAAGTCATGGCCATCGGCACCCAGACCGTGTAGCCAGATGACCGAATATTCCGGCTTATCCGCTCCGATTATAACCGCTGGTAACAATGTTGTTTCATTCATAGATTAACTCTATCGATTCACCAGCCTGTTCGGTAAAATAATTGCTTAATGCTTTAAACAGTTCAGTTCCATCATCGTCCTTCCGCCAGGCATCCGTCTCTTGATCAAAATCAAAATGAAAACCGCCGCTTCGGGTTGCAACCCAAATCTGTTTTAACGGGGTCTGACGGTTAATAATGATTTTTGTACCATTATCAAAGGTGGCGGCAAAAATACCGCCGGCAGTTTCGTAATCCAGATCGGCCTCCAACTCATCAAGCTGTTCTTCAATATGTTCAATGACGTTATCAACTTGCTGATTAAATTCTGATTCGTCCATCTTTAACTACCCTGATTTACAAACCACAGAGTTTAGCAAATTTTAGAAAAGTCGTCGCTTAGATCCTGAATACTTAACCATTTTGAGAATCATCCGTGTCATGCGCTCGCCGCTCTCGGGCGTGGCCCAGGCCGTCTCTCAACCTCTGGTTTCACCTTCTCCTGCCTTTCACGGCATAAGTGCATGGCCCAGGCCAGCTTCTCAACCGTTCCGGTTTCACCTTCTCCCTGCACTAAAAAAAACGGGGCTGCGAAGCCCCGTTCTATACTAGTCAAAGATATATTGCTTACTTGATTTTCGTCGAAGCAGAATCTTTGCCGCCCTTATTGTCTACCCAGCTCAGCTCGATGGCGTCGCCTGCTTTCGCACCGGTCAGTACGACGGAGACATAAGGATTTTTAGAGACCGCCGCATAAGGATTTTTAGAGACCGCCGGTCCCCAATCTGCTGACATAGCCGTCGCACCATTGTGTTTAATGGTGACTTCCTGAATGTAATGCGGCGGGATCTTCTTGCCGGTCTTCTTGTTTTTGCGTAACCCGGTTTCCATCGGGTGGGTAATAAGCGCTTTCACCGTGGTTTCACCACCTTTGGCTTTGGCGCGGATTCGAATTGATTTTGCCATGTTATCCTCTCCTAATTAACCGCCACAGCCACCGATGGTGACTTTCACGTTTTTGCGCGCCGTATAGCGCTTGCCACCCGCTTCAACCACCGCGATCACGTCTGAGGTTTTACCCATCTTGATGCGTGTTGAAACGAACCCTTTGGTGCCCTT
>QILH01000010.1 GCA_003233255.1 Gammaproteobacteria bacterium
TTTCGGCGGTGCGTTGCGCCGCATCTCCTGCGTTTTTTGAGCAATTGGCTGACTATTGTATAAGTAACAATATGAAATTACCATTTGAGCGAATTGATACCGGGGGTGCCCCTGTTTTTCCGAGTTTGCTGGCCCAGCTGAGCAAGCTGGCACTGAACAGTGACGTCGTAGCCGTGTATGGTTCAACCGAGGCCGAACCTATTGCTCACATACACTGGCAGGATATTAGCGAAGCAGATTTTAATAATATGCAACATGGACATGGTTTACTGGCAGGAAAACCGGTTGAACAAATTGACGTATCTGTTATCAAAGATATGACCAATACATCGATCGAGCCACTGTCAGAGGATCAATTTCAGGCCCTGGCTCTGGCTGAGAATGAAATAGGCGAAATTGTCGTTGCTGGTGATCATGTGTTACCGGGATATTTAAATGGCATCGGCAATGAGGAGACAAAATTTTCTGTCGATGGACGCCCCTGGCATCGTACCGGAGATGCAGGTTATTATGATGCGCAAGGACGTCTATGGTTAATGGGGCGTTGTAGCGCAAAGATATCAGACTCGGACGGTGAACTTTATCCGTTTGCGGTTGAAACCGTGGTGCGCTGCGACGCCAATGTTCGACGCTGTGCGATGGTGGCCTATAAAGGAGATCGGGTATTAGTGCTTGAAATGCATCGGGATGAAATATTAGATACCGAAAAGTTAAAAAAGAATCTGACCTGGGCCAAAATCAATAAGGTGCTCACGGTGTCTCATGTACCAGTGGATAAACGGCATAACGCGAAGATAGATTATCCTGAATTGAATAAATTGCTAACAAGGGTGATAAAATGAATAAAAATAGTTTCCACATAGTAAAAGTAGCCTCTATTTTAGTATTAACGACCATATTACAAAGTTGTGGAGGCACAGCTTATATTAATGCCTCGCATACTCGTCATCACGTAAAAGACAAGGTGTTACCGTTGGTAGCCGGAAAATCGATTGCCTTAAAAAATTATTATCAGGGCTCAAGGCTGGTTACCCTGTTTAAAAAAGCAAACTCAACTAAATTGGTGGGGGACTTGCAGCAATATACCGATGCGAGCCTCAATATATTAAAATCAGAATTAACAAAACGTGATGTGTTAGTTTCCGATACGCAATTTAAGTCGATCACGCTAAAGATAAGCGATGTGCAGGCAAGGTATAAACCGTTTAATAAAACTACCGCACTTAAGCTTACCGCTAGTCTTGGCAATGGTGAGACAACCACGATATCGGCGAACTATCAAACCGGCGGTAGCTCGGCTCAGGCGCTGGATGGCGCTATAATAGCCGCCATAACCCAACTCCTTAAGAGTGAAACGGTGGTCGATTATATTAACCAGTAGTGACCTTATTTAATAATAAGGTTTTTTAACAAAGCGGGTTAAGCCGATCTGGAACGGCTGTTCTTTTCTTTGAAAAGTAAATCAATATTGGCAGGTTTACCCAGATGGTAACCCTGTACGCAATCGACACCAATTAGCTTTAACATTTTTAAATGACGTTCATTTTCAACAAACTCGGCAACTGTATTTTTACCCAAGGCATGCGCAATTTCATTCATGGCTCGGACAATCGCCTGATCTACGCTACTATCAGCAATATTTTTAACGAATCGACCATCTATTTTGACTATATCAACGGGCATTTCCTGCAGATAGGCAAATGATGACATTCCGCTTCCAAAGTCATCGAGGGCTGTTCGGCAGCCCATCTTCCGTAATTCTTCCAGCATTAAAACGGCCTTGTCCATATCGGATATTGCCGCAGTCTCCGTTATTTCAAATGTTAAGCTACTCGCTTCAAGCTTATGTTTTTTAAGCAGTCTGGCAATATGAGCAATCACATCGGGCACAGTGATGGATTGGCCAGACAGGTTTATTGAGAAATTAACATCGGGATCAATTTTGTGTAATTGTGAAAGTTTTTCAACCGCATTGGTGATTACCCATAAATCAATTTTTACTGCCAGACCAAAACGTTCAGCGGTTGAAAAGAATCCGCCAGGCATAATAAGCGTCCCATCGCTATCTAACATCCGTACCAGAACCTCATAGGAATAAATTTTATTAGAGCTGGTTTCGTGTATAGGCTGTGTCACCAGAACGAACTTGTTGTTATCCAGGGCATCATGGATGCGTTGCGACCAACCTATGTCCAGAGACATGTTTTCTACTTTAGACTCATCGTCACTGGTGAATACGTGAATACGGTTGCGACCAGCTCGTTTTGCTAAATGGCAGGCGATGTCTCCCTGTGCGAGGACGGTGCTTGATGATGTGACATTTTCATCAATGAGCGTTACCCCAATCGAGCAGCCGACATTGACCGCTTTCCCATCGTACTTAAATATGTAATCACCAAGCGAAGCTCGGTATGATTCAGCAATTTGGCGAATTGAATCAGGATTGGCATTATTAATAAGTGCGACAAATTCATCCCCTCCCAGACGAGCAATAATATCACTACGACGTGCTCTCATATTCAATATATTTGATGCCTCAATTAATAATTGGTCTCCGGCTAAATGACCAATGCTGTCATTTATATATTTGAAATTATCTAGATCGATATAGAGTAGTGCGAGTTTAGTCTGGCCCGTCTTCGCCTGCACACAGGTTTCTTCCAGGAAGTCATGAAAGTAAGCGCGGTTATATAAACCGGTCAGACTATCGTGTTCTGCAATGTGTTTCAGGTTATCCATCATAGCTTTACGCTCTGAGATATTTGCTAACAACGCGGTATATTTCGGGCTTCCATCTAATATCATTTTCGAAACTTTTAATGACAAAGGGATGCTGCTGCCATTTTTGTGTAGACCTATTACTTCTGTTTCTACGCCAATATAATGTGTTATTTCTTCGATATTATCGGTTTTGGGTTTATCCGTTATCGATTCAATACTGATGTGTTTGCAGAAATTTTTACCGATGACCGAATTTTCAGGCCAGCCAAACAGGCTTTCCGCAGCATGGTTCCAGTTCTCAATATTGCCCGTTTCGTCAAAGGTAACGATCGCCTCTGCGGCGGTATCCATGATTGATTGCAGACGTTGTTCACGTGCTTTTATACTTTCGAGCATGTCGCGCCGTTCACGTATATCGGCGATCATAATCAGCATCAGTTCTTCACCATCAACCCGCATTGCACTAACACGCAGGCCAATAGGAAAATTACCTTCGGTGGCATGCTGGGCGTAGGATTCAAATTCTATACCCGAGTGAGTCATAACCATATCATCAAGATCGACAATATAGCTGGATAGTGATTGACCGATAGCCTGTTCAGCCGATTGGCCAAACATTTTTTCAGCGGCAGGGTTAAAGCTGCGTACAGCGCCTCTCAAAGTGGTCGTAATGATAGCATCAACCGCATAGGTTAAGACGGCCTGCAGATGTTCCTGGCGTGAGTGAACCTGCTCGCGCATATTTGAAAATGCATCGATTAAGTCTCGAGTTTCGGTGATAGGCGAGTTTGGCAGATTAATGTTTTTGTCGCCCTGAGCGACGGCCTTTAATGCCCGCGCGATACGCACAATAGGTCGGCGTAACTGATAATCAAACAGGAAAGTACTTATGGCCATAACGGTGATGATGATAATCACCAGACCCCACAGAGAGTAAGAAATTAACGTATAGGTATTTTTTGTTGAATCAAGATCCTGCATGGCCCGTAGTTCAAGATTGGTATTAACGGTTTGAATGTGATTCCAGAGACTTAAAAATAATGGCGTAATCTCATTGCGTAATACGGCAGTGTCTTTTCTCCAGCTATTGTAATCGGCCAGGTAGGGTTGGATTTTTTTATAACTATTACGCCATTCCCTTGTTAGTTGTTTTAGTTCAAGGGTTGTCTCGGTCTGTTGCAAACCCAGCAGACCTTCATCATCTAGTTGACTTAGTTTGTTTATCTGTTCACCGATGTATTCATCATAAATTTCAATATCTTTACGTAGCGCATGGATAGCGTCATTAACGTTACCGCTGAAAATGCCGACCCGAGTGGTCGTTAATAAACGGAATGTACTTATTTTTTGTACCCAGGTGAAGCGAATTTTTTGAAAAATCTCCTTTATCTCTAACTGTGCTTGCTCACCTCCTTCACTGGTATCTGCTAAAGCAAGGCTAATGGTATTAGTAATTTGCTGGCTAACTGGGCTCAAAGTATTGACCATATGTGGCATGGCCGGGAACACCAGTAACGGATCAGCCCGCATATTCATTACATACTCAAGCGATTTTTTAAGCGATTGGGTATCAGCATAAAAATTGTCAATGACATTCATATTTTTATTATCAGCAAGGAACCAATGTTGTTGTTTTAACAACTGAGTCTGTTTTAGCAAAGTATCAATAGAGTGTAACGTATTATCCTTTAATTCTGTCTCGGGTGTGAGCATGTAACTTTGGAAACTGGTTTCAATTTCCCACAACATGTTTTGCAGTTTGACCATATCGCTGTTGATTTGAATCCGCTCTGCAAGTTGATCGGTGCTTTGTTTTGACGAGCTACTGAATTCAGAGTGGGTAGCCCATATGATAATCACGCTAGTGACAACAATTAAACTGGACGTGAACAGTAAACGGCTCAAAATGGTACGGAGGTTAAACAGCGGCCCAGCCTTGTTCGCTAACGTCGCAAGGGTATTTTGAAGGCGAGGGGTATTGCTCATAGGCGCAGTTGTCGAGGGGTGATTACCATATATAGGTTATCGGTAAGGTTGTGCCAATATTTAGGCAAATTCCGGCTTCAATTACGGGCAACCAATACGTGCTAACAGTTTGATAAATATAGATTAATTTTGGTTGCGTATGCGTAGTGGCGAGGCTTGACGGCGCATTAATCATGTCGTGATTAGAGATTGAAGCTCGATGCCCTGTGGCTGTATACTGCGAGGCCATTTTGCCTGACGATTGGCTACTATTTAACCAGGTTTTCGTAGGGTTGATACGATGACAGATATTACAAAAAAGCTCGCCCAACATGGCTTATACCGCCCTGAATTTGAGCGCGAGAATTGCGGTTTTGGCCTAATTGCCCACATGGATGGCAAGCCCAGCCATTGGCTGGTAATGACGGCGATTACGGCTCTGAAGCGTTTGACTCACCGTGGTGCTGTGGCGGCCGATGGCAAGTCAGGTGATGGCTGTGGATTGTTGCTGAAAAAACCCGACACCTTTTTACGGAAGGTTGCCGTCAACGAAGGGTTCAAGCTTGCCGATCAATACGCCGTTGGCATGGTGTTTCTAAACACGGACAAAGCCCTGGCCAAAGCAGCACGCGCTGAATTGGAGCAAGCCCTGGAAGCCGAAGGCCTCGGCTGTGTGGGTTGGCGAATCGTACCCCTCGATCCCTCCGCCTGCGGCGAAGAATCACTAAGCAGCCTGCCACAAATCGAACAGGTATTTGTTAATGCCCCGGATGGAATGGATGCGAAGGCGTTTGAGAGACACTTATATATAGCTCGTCGTGTGTGTGAGAAAAAAATAGAATCGCATGATGAGATGTTTTACATCCCGAGCTTGTCCAGTACGGTTATTTCTTATAAGGGGCTGGTTATGCCCGAAAACCTGCCCGTCTTTTATAAGGATATCAGTGACGGTGGTCTGGAATCGGCGTTATGTGTTTTCCATCAACGCTTTTCTACCAATACCTGGCCGCAATGGCGATTAGCTCAGCCCTTCCGCTACCTTGCTCACAATGGTGAGATCAATACCGTGCAAGGCAATCGTAACTGGTCAGTCGCGCGTGGGCATAAATTTGAAACCGACGAGCTGCCAATGGACAAGGTCAGGCCGTTGGTTTCCATGACCGGATCCGATTCAAACAGTCTGGATAACATGTTAGAGGCATTACTGGCCGGCGGTATGGATATTTTTCGCGCCATGCGTTTGTTGATTCCACCGGCCTGGCAAAATATCGATACCATGGATCCGGATCTAAAAGCATTTTACGAATTTAACTCGATGCACATGGAGCCCTGGGATGGGCCGGCGGGCATCGTAATGACCGATGGTATACACGCGGCCTGC
>QILH01000003.1 GCA_003233255.1 Gammaproteobacteria bacterium
TTTACGGCTTCAATGAGTTCCAGATTAATCATTTGTGGAACAAATTCTTCCACAGTTTCCTTACCGATACTGGGGATACCGGCCTGGATATCGAGCCAGTGCCAGACATGGTGACTGCATGCGGTATGACTGTCTTTGAGTGAAGCCCATAACGACATCGCCTGCTCAATGGGGGCAACGATGAGGTAACGATTGAGCGGGGCGGGTAATTTAATGCTAAGAGCGGATTGCGTTGCGGATATCTGGTATTCGTTCTCGGGAATGGCAAGCTCAGGAGGTGTTGTGTGATTTCCTGTTAGCCCGAAACAGATTCGCTCGTTGCTCACGTCGGTTAGTATTACTTGACTGCGCATGACAAACATTCGTAAACGTTGCAGTGTTTTTTCAATAATATTGGTCGGTAAAACTAACAAGTAGCCCTTGCCCTCAGGCATGACCAAAAATTGAGCGAGTATACGTCCCTTGGGATTGCAATAAGCCGATAATTGCGATGTCGACTTATTTAATAGTGTAATGTCATTGCTAAATTGCGATTGCAAAAAGCTTTGTGCGTCCTCACCGTTCACCTGGATAACCCCAAGCTGATCAAGACTGATCAGAGCAAGTCCGTGCTGAACTGAATTTATTTCTGAGCGGGGCTCGCGTCCGAAATTTATTTGATCTACTTCATCGATATTTGCGTCATTTCGGATAAGAAAGTCTTGCCATGGGGTTGTCATGTTAAATTCCTACGATAATGATTAGTTCACAACGAATGTGAGGGTACTGATTTCTTTACAGGTATTCAATTGGACGTATGATGCAATTGAACTACACTTAAGACAATGATAACAAAGCAAAAAAGACCTAAATTTCTCAATCTGATGCGAATACACCTGCCGGTTACCGGGGTTAACTCATTTGGACATCGAGTATCGGGTGCTTTGCTGTTTCTTACCATTCCCATTTTTATATATGACTTCGGTCTCTCAATTAAAGATGCCGCCGGTTTTAATTCACTGTTGGCCGATTTTACCACACTGCCCTATAAATTATTGTTTACCGTATTGGCCTGGGCTATCGGTCACCATTTGTTGGCGGGCATTCGTTTTTTACTGCATGAGATTGAAATTGGGTCGTCTTTACCGGCTTCTAAAATAATTTCGTGGTTCGTTAATATCTCCGGCGTCGTTATTTTTATTCTAGTTGCGGGGCGTATCTGGTTATGAGTTGGCGTGCGCAAGGGATGCGAGCCTGGTTACTGCAGCGGCTGACGGCTGTTTATTTGTTGTGGTATGGGGTTTTTTTCGGCTTCTATGTTAGCCAGTCGCCGGTGTATGGATTTGAATCCTGGCGTGCTCTTTTCGTTCATCCTGTTGCGAATATTGCGACCGCGGTATTTTTTTATTCTATTTTGTATCACGCCTGGGTGGGTATGAGAGACATACTGATCGATTATGTACCGCTCGCGTATTTACGTTTTTTCCTGTGGGTTGCTATGACATTTGGTTTGGCCGTATTGGCGGTGTGGGTGAGTATGATTTTATTTAGTGTGGTGAGTTTATGAATATTGCGCGACGCAAGTTTGATGTGCTTGTTATTGGCGCAGGTGGGGGGGGGTTGCGATCGGCATTACAATTGTCGCAGGCTGAAGCCAAGGTTGCGGTGGTCTCAAAAGTTTTTCCAACCCGTTCACACACGGTTGCTGCTCAGGGCGGTATCAATGCGGCGCTGGCCAATGTCAGCCCGGATAACTGGCACTGGCATATGTTCGATACGGTCAAGGGCAGTGATTATTTAGGGGATCAAGATGCCATAGAATATATGTGTCGTGCCGCATCGCATCTGGTTTATGAACTTGAACATCAGGGCGTGCCATTTTCACGTCTGGATACGGGTAAAATTTATCAACGCCCCTTTGGTGGGCAAAGCCAGAACTTTGGTGGTGATCAGGCGGCCAGAACCTGCGCCGCAGCGGATCGAACCGGGCATGCCATTTTGCACAGCTTGTATCAACAGAATATTCGCGCCCGCACTCATTTTTTTGATGAATTTTTTGCGGTCGATCTTATTCAGAGCGAAGACGGAATGATTCTTGGTGCGTTGGTACTGGAAATTGAAACCGGCGAGCCTTTAATTATCGAAGCGAAAACAACCTTGTTGGCCACTGGTGGGGTCGGTCAGTTATTCAGAACCAATACCAATGCACGTATTAATACCGGAGATGGCTTAGGTATGGCGTTGCGTGCGGGTATTCCACTTGAAGACATGGAGTTTTTTCAATTTCATCCGACCGGCATTGCTGGGCGCGGAATGTTAATTACTGAAGGAGCTCGCGGTGAAGGCGGCTACCTGGTGAATAAAGACGGTGAACGGTTTATGGAGCGTTATGCACCGCATGCAAAAGACCTGGCCAGTCGCGACGTGGTGAGTCGTGCCATTTCCACCGAGGTACGTGACGGTCGAGGTTGTGGTGAGAATGCCGATCATGTGATGCTAAAACTTGATCATATTGGTAAGGACGTCTTAGCTAAACGTTTACCCGGGATCAGTTCGATGGTCAAAACGTTTTTAGGTATTGATCCGGCCGAGCAGTCTATTCCAGTATTCCCAACCGCTCATTATACCATGGGGGGGATTCCCACCGATCGGTATGGACAGGTTGTGGTGCCGGTAGAGCAGGGCGAGGAACCGGTGCAGGGCTTGTATGCGGTGGGTGAGTGTGCCTGTGTTTCAGTGCATGGTGCTAACCGTTTAGGTGGGAATTCATTGCTGGATATTGTTGTGTTCGGTCGTTCTGCTGGCAACCATATTATTGATTTTCTTAAAAACAATCGATATCACCGCCCGCTGGTGAGCGATGGGGTGGATATGGCAATGCAACGTCTGGCTCGCTGGGATCAAAAAGGCTCAGGTGAAACGGTTGCCGGTATGAAAGATGAAATTCAGGCCACGATGGAAAAATACTGCGGCGTATTTCGTACCCAGGAGGTTCTGGATGAAGGCGTTGAAAAAATATTGACGCTTGAAAAACGAATGGCCGATGTACGATTGCAGGATCATAGTAAGATATTTAACACCGCACGCATCGAAGCGCTTGAGCTTGAAAACCTGATCGATCTGGCGATTGCAACGGTGTGCTCAGCGGCGGCGCGCACTGAAAGTCGTGGTGCTCATTCACGAATTGATTATCCCGATCGCAATGACGCGCATTGGTTAAAACACAGTTTGTACTATAAGGAAGATCGCAGGATCGAATATAAACCCGTTCGCTTAAAAGCCATGACGGTTGATACTTTCCCCCCCAAAGAACGCGTTTATTAAAGGTTAAGCCAGGTTGTTACGATAATAACTATCAGGATATAAGATAAGAAGATAATTATGCGATTTAAAATACAACGATTTGATCCTGAAGTAGATAAGAAACCTTATTTAAAGGATTACGTGCTTGAAAATGTTCAACCGGGCATGATGCTACGCGATGCCTTGATTGAACTAAAAGCTTTCGACGAGTCGCTGACCTTTCGGCATTCCTGCGGTGAAGGGGTGTGTGGTTCGGATGCGCTGAATATCAATGGTACGAATGGACTGGGATGTTTAACCCCCATTTCCGAACTCAAAGAGCCCATTGTAGTTCGTTCGGTTCCCGGTATGCCCATTGTTCGTGATCTGGTCGTTGATATGACGCAGTTTTTTCATCACTACCGCGCGGTTAAACCGTATCTCACCGTGAAAGATCCGATGCCAGAAGTTGAGCTGCAGCAAACGCCGGAAGAACGTGATAAGTTAGATGGTCTCTATGAATGCATTTTATGTGGTTGTTGTACCACGTCCTGCCCGTCATTTTGGTGGAATCCGGATAAATTTCGCGGCCCGGCGGCGTTATTGCAGGCCTATCGATTCCTGGCCGACAGTCGTGATCAGGCCACTGATGAGCGTTTACAGGAACTGGATGGCCCCTATCGAATGTTTCGGTGCCATACGATCATGAACTGTGTGACCGTATGTCCGAAAGGTTTAAATCCAAGCGAAGCGATCCATAAGATCAAAAAAATGATGATCAAGGAGATGGTCTAGGTGTCAGTAAATTCTGACACGGCTGCTGAGAATTCAGCTGAAATCGAATTATCTCGTTTACGCTGGCAGTGTCGACGTGGTATGTTGGAGTTAGATGCCTTGTTGGGTGATTTTGTCGATACGCATTATCAGCAATTAGACGGGCATCAACAAAAGACATTTAAACAAATATTAAATTTTCCCGATCAACTGTTGTTTGATTATTTTTTTGGAAATGCAAAACCGATAGATAAGGATATTAGTCATGTTATCGAACGGATTCGATGCGACGTTACACCTCCGGCTTAGACCTTCAAAAATCCTGTTAACGATCCGGCTGCTGGCACACATCACGGCGCTGGTTGCGGTTTCACTACCCCTTCATATTTACGTTGAGCTTAAAGCGGCACTGTATATGTTTATCATATTAAGCATTGTTAGGGTGGTGATAAATTATATAAAAACAAGAAATCGACAACGGGTTTTTTATTGGCGAAATTCAAATCAATGGGTTGAAGTAAATGCTGAGGGGGATGTGGTTTGGCTCTGCCAAACGGGGGCGATGATTATGTCCTGGTTTATGATCGTTTGGCTAAAAAACGCAGACGCAAAGGAGTCCGTTTTCATTGGTGCCGATCAGTGTGACCGTGAAACCTACCGACGTTTATACGTGCGCTTGAAATACTTAAGTAACCCCGCTCAAGGAATGGACGCAAATTCGACGGACTCGAGGTGATGTCGATGCGGTGTTAAGATAGTGTTTTGCGGAGCGTGTTGTTTATCTAACTCGGGGTAATCCAGCGTATAATGCAGGCCACGGCTTTCTTTACGTTGCAGGGCCGATTTAATGATTAAACTTGCGGCTACGGTCAGGTTTCTTAATTCCAGCAGGTCATTACTGATCTTAAAGTTACCGTAGTATTCATCAATTTCGTGTAATAATAAATTAACCCGGCTTAACGCCCGTTGCATGCGTTTATTGGTCCGTACTATGCCAACATAGTCCCACATGAACTGTCTTAATTCATGCCAGTTATGCGTGACCACGACTTCTTCATCGGAATCGGTTACCCGTGATTCGTCCCAGTCGGGAATTTTTGCATTAAATAAATATTCATCACGATGTGCATTAATATGTTCACTCGCGGCTTCAGCAAACACCAGGCATTCCAGCAAGGAGTTACTGGCCATTCTGTTCGCACCATGCAATCCGGTGAAGGCCACTTCACCAATGGCATATAAGCTCGGCAGATCGGTGCAGCCATTTAAGTCGGTCATCACACCACCACAGGTATAATGGGCGGCGGGTACGGCGGGTATGGCCTGTTTGGTAATGTCATAGCCAAATTCAAGACAGCGATTATAGACGGTGGGGAAGTGCGTTCGAATAAATTTTGATGATTTATGGCTGATATCAAGCAAAACATGTTCGCTGCCCAGCCGTTTCATTTCATGATCAATGGCGCGCGCGACAATATCGCGTGGTGCCAGTTCGGCGCGGTCATCAAATTTTTCCATGAATGTTGCGCCATCCGGTAATCTTAAAATGGCGCCTTCTCCGCGTAATGCCTCGGTTAATAGAAAGGCTTTGGCATGCGGATGGAACAGACAGGTTGGGTGAAACTGATTGAATTCCATATTGGCAACCCGACACCCGGCACGCCAGGCCATGGCCAGGCCATCACCGGTCGCCGTGTCGGGGTTACTAGTATATAGGTAAACCTTACTGGCACCGCCGGTGGCGAGAACCGTCTGGTTGGCTAAAAATACCTTTACGGAATCGGTCTCGCGATCCAGCACGTAGGCGCCTAAACAACGATTTTCGTCATAGCCGTGTTTAGCGGCGGTAATCAGATCGACCGCATTGTGTTGTTCATATATATGGATATTTGGGTGTGCTTTGGCCTGGTTGGCGAGCGTTGTCGTCAGAGCGCGCCCCGTCGCGTCGGCGGCATGGATAATTCGGCGCTGGCTGTGTCCCCCCTCACGTGT
>QILH01000275.1 GCA_003233255.1 Gammaproteobacteria bacterium
GTTTAAGCAAACGCAATCTGCCTTATTTTTCGGTTTTGACCGATCCGACTATGGGGGGTGTATCCGCCAGTTTTGCCATGTTAGGGGATATTCATATCGCCGAACCGAATGCCCTGATTGGTTTTGCCGGGCCGCGCGTAATCGAACAGACCGTTCGTGAAACCCTGCCAGAAGGTTTTCAACGCAGTGAATTTTTATTAGAACATGGCGCCATCGATATGATTGTGGATCGCCGCGATCTGCGCGACAAGATCGCCAATCTCATCAGTATGATGACCGCCAGTTCGGCTGCCTGAATAAATTTAATTGGGAATAGATAGAATTTAATTAGGGTCAGAGACATATTTTTGGCTAGTAAACTTGCATCTTCAGATTCTGCAGGCAAAAATATGTCTCTGACCCTAATTAAATTCTGACCCCAATTAAATTCCTATGCGTTTTTCATCTTTATCAGACTGGTTAAGCTGGCAGGAAACCCTCCATCCCAATGAGATCGAACTTGGCCTTGAGCGCGTAAAGTCAGTTTGGCAGGCCATGCAACCGAATCAATTGTCTGCTCCCGTGATTACCGTTGCGGGGACCAATGGCAAAGGCTCAAGCATTGCCTTTTTACAGTCTATCTATTTGGCTGCAGGTTATCGGGTGGGCAGCTACACCTCCCCCCATCTTTATCGTTATAACGAACGGATATGTATCGATGGTTTGGCCGTTGAGGATGACCCATTGATTCAGGCCTTTGAACGCATCGATAAAACTCGGGGTGAAACCAGCCTGACCTATTTTGAGTTTGGTACCCTGGCGGCGTTATCGATTTTCGCCTCAGCTATGCAAAGTGACCAACCGCTAGATGTCATCCTGCTTGAGGTCGGCTTAGGGGGGCGACTCGATGCGGTGAATATCATCAATGCCGATCTGGCCTTAATCACCTCAATCGATCTAGATCATCAGGACTGGTTGGGCGATAACAAAGAACAAATCGGTAAAGAGAAGGCGGGGATTTTCCGGGAAAATAAAATATGCGTGATCAGTGATCCCGATGCGCCATCGTCTGTCGAACAGCACGCTATACAATGTGGTTGCATACGTTATCGGGCGGGGCGTGATTTTGGTTTTAGCGAAGAAACCCCCGGTCAGTGGGACTGGTATGGTCTGGGGTTGAATAAACAGGATCGGAATCAAGATGATCCCGTTAAACGGATGAGCAAGACCGCCTTGCCCAGGCCTGCGCTCACCGGCCAGCAACAGTTACAAAATGCCAGCGGTGCGGTGATGGTGACGGAGGCGTTGAAGGATGGGTTGCCGGTCAGCCTGCAGGCCATCCGTGAGGGATTATTAAATGCCAAACTGGCGGGACGTTTCGAGATTCGCCAAAATAAAATCACGACCATTCTGGATGTGGCTCACAATCCCGCTGCGGCTCAGGTATTAGCGAATACTCTGGTCGAATTTGCACAGGCCAATGCCTGTGTCGGTCAGTTTCGATGTCTGTTTTCGGTTTTGGCGGATAAAGATATCGCCGGGGTGCTCGCCCCCATGATGTCCTTATGCCAGCACTGGAGCACAGCAACCGTACCGCACCCTCGTTCGGCCTCAGCCTCGAAAATTGAACGCGAACTGCGTAAATTAAACCCCGACACTCAGATTGATTGCTATGATTCTGTTCGTCAAGCCTATCAACACCTGTTGGCGAATGCCCAACCAGAAGACACCATTGTGGTGTTCGGTTCGTTTTATACAGTGGCCGAAGCAGGGGCAATGACCGTATAATACGGACTTACCCGTAGTAGGCAGAATTTTGGATACAAAACAGCTTAAACAGCGAATAGTCGGCGCCATCGTCCTGGTGGGACTAGGCGTGATATTCATTCCAATGATCTTGAATCAGGGCGATGAAACCAGCCCGATCACTGGTTCTAATATCCCTGATAAACCCATCGAGCTGGTACGCATGCCGGAACAGGCCGCCCCAGCAAAGCCTGAAGTTCCGACTGCGAATCGTGATCTACCAAGATTGGTTGATGAGCATACTCCGCCAGGGACTCAGATTGATGTCAGCGTTGCGGAAACTAACCCGGAAACATCCGTTACAAAACCAGCAGAACCGATTAAACCGGATGTAAACGTTACGACGCAGGCTAAATCGGTTAGTTCAAAATCGGAATCAAAGGTCACCGGAAAATCGCGAGCCTGGGTTGTGCAAGTCGCGAGTTTTTCTGAACAAAAAAAGGCGATCAAACTGCGAGATCGTTTACGCAAGGCAAAACATCCAACCTTTGTTGAATCCGTTAATGGCAAGAAAGGACTGTACTATCGAGTTCGAGTGGGTCCATTCGTTAAACACAGCAAAGCTGAAAAATTAAAGAAAAAAATAGCAAAGAAATTTAAGTTAAAAGATGCGCTAGTGATGGTTCATCCGTAAACAACCTGAAATGATTTACTTATATTTTGTTGGCTTTATTTTTTTACCTAGAGTGATTTATGACCGGCATTGATTTTGCCATTATCGGCATCATATTTATATCCGCTATCATTAGTGTGTTACGAGGTTTTGTACGAGAGGCATTATCATTAGCCAGCTGGGTTGTTTCGTTTATTATTGCCTGGGAACTACATGGTACCTTTGCCGGTTTAATTGAATCGATGATTGAGCATAATAACTTACGCCTGATTGTTGCGTTCTTTATTTTATTTGTGCTCTCGCTGGTTGCCTTTACGTTAGTTATTTTTTTTGCGACCAGGCTGGTAGAGCGTACCGGTTTAAATGGAGCCGATCGGGTTATCGGGGTCATTTTTGGCGCACTGCGAGGCATGCTCATCGTCACCGCATTAGTTGCTTTGGCAGGTTATACTCAGTTACCCCGATCGGATGTCTGGAGCGATTCCTTGCTGGTCTCGCTATTCCAGCCCATTGCGGTCTGGTTAATTGATCTTCTGCCATCAGATTATACAAAGAATTTTATGTTTTGACCGATAATGAATATATCAGATTCATCAATAAAGTCGCGTTGGCGATTTTGAGGAAGTAATAGCAATGTGTGGCATCATAGGTATCGTTTCAAATAGCGCAGTTAATCAGGCCCTGTATGATGGATTAACGGTATTGCAACATCGTGGCCAGGATGCCGCTGGAATCATGACCTGCGATGCCGATCGGATGTATTTACGCAAGAGCAATGGTCTGGTGCGAGATGTCTTTCATACCCGGCACATGCTTCGTCTGCACGGCAATATGGGCATCGGCCATACGCGTTATCCAACGGCCGGTTGTTTTTCTTCGGCCGAGTCACAGCCTTTTTATGTGAATTCTCCTTTCGGAATTGCACTAGGTCATAACGGCAATTTGACCAATGCCGAAGTGCTTAAGCGTGAATTATTTGAAACGGATCAACGTCATATCAATACCAATTCCGATTCTGAAGTCCTGTTGAATATATTTGCGCATGAGTTACAAACTCGGGTACAGGGCAATCTTAATCTTGAACCGAGTGATATTTTTTCGGCCGTTGAAGCGGTACATAAACGTTGCCGTGGTGCCTATGCGGTAGTGGCCTTAATTGTTGGACGCGGTATCGTGGCGTTTCGAGATCCAAATGGTATCCGTCCGGCGGTGATCGGAAAACGCACGATTGACGGTAAAGATGAATTCATGATTGCTTCTGAGAGTGTTGCGGTGGATGCCCTGGGTTACGAATTGTTACGTGATATAGAACCCGGTGAAGCGATCTATTTAGACATCAACGGTAATATGCATACCCAGCAATGTGCGCAGGATACTCAATGTTCTCCGTGCATTTTTGAACACGTCTATTTTGCGCGTCCGGATTCAGTTATGGATGGCATTTCAGTGTATAAGGCTCGTTTGCGTATGGGGGAATATCTGGCGCATAAAATTAAACGAACCTATCCCGAGCATGATATCGATGTGGTATTGCCGATCCCGGATACGAGTAGAACCTCGGCATTATCGCTGGCCTACCACCTTGATATTCGTTATAGCGAAGGATTTATAAAAAATCGTTACATTGGTCGTACCTTTATTATGCCGGGGCAAAAGCAGAGAAAAAAATCGGTGCGTCAGAAATTAAATCCAATTGGCCTGGAGTTTAAAGGAAAAAATGTATTGTTAGTGGATGATTCGATTGTTCGCGGTACCACGTCGCAGCAAATCATTCAAATGGCGCGTGATGCGGGTGCCAAGAAAGTATATTTTGCCTCTGCAGCGCCTCCAGTTCAATTTCCTAATGTCTATGGAATCGATATGCCTGCGGCCAATGAATTGATCGGACATAACCGAAGTACAGAACAAATAGCGACGCTTATTGGTGCCGACTGGTTGATCTATCAGGATCTTTCTGATCTCGAAGAGGCGGTTAGGAAAAAAGCTAAATCAAAGGTAGACCGATTCGATGCCTCGGTGTTTAACGGCGAATATGTGACGGGTGATGTGACCCCCGAATATTTAAAGGCGATCGAAAATGCGCGCAATGATTCGACTCGCAGTGATGATGTACTGGGTAGTGATGGGGAGGTTGTTGAGTTGTATAATTCTGCATAAATGAGTTGACAGATTATTTTCCATCACCTAATCTACTTAGCATATTATATAGCGCCGATTTGAAATCAGCTTGCGGGCGCTCTACAAATTCCGCTAAAGAGACGAGAGCCTGCTTTAGTGACCGCTGAGTGGGTTTTTTTGTGTCTCCGATTTAGAGTTCACTAAAAAAGGTTAAGTAATATTAAACGGTAAGGATAAGATTATGAATGATCAAGACTGGGATATCGAGACACTCGCGATTCGTGCCGGGCAACAACGCACATCAGAAGGTGAACATTCTGATCCGATCTTTATGACTTCCAGCTACGTTTTCGCCAGTGCGGCAGAGGCAGAAGCACGTTTTAAAGGTGAAAAAGCCGGAAATATATATTCTCGCTTTACTAATCCAACGGTTCGTACTTTTGAACAACGATTAGCGGCAATGGAAGGTGCAGATTCATGTGTTGCCACTGCGACGGGAATGGCCGCGATTTTATCTACCTGCCTGGCATTATTGCAGACAGGTGACCACATTGTTTCCTCACAAAGCATTTTTGGTTCGACGGTGGTGTTATTCAATAAATACTTAAGCCGCTATGGCATCGAAACCAGTTATGCATCTCAAATAGATTTAGAGAGTTGGGAAAAGGCGATAAAATCAAATACCAAATTGTTATTTTTAGAGACACCTTCAAACCCTTTAATTGAAGTCGCGGATATTAAAGCGTTGGCCGAACTGGCACGCAAGCATAATTGTTTGCTGGTTGTCGATAATTGTTTTTGTACACCCGTGCTACAGCGCCCACTTGAGTTGGGCGCTGATATTGTTATCCATTCGGCGACCAAATATATTGATGGTCAGGGCCGTGCGATGGGCGGTGCGGTAGCAGGGGATAACAAGATTGTCGGCGAAGAGGTGTTCGGTTTTTTACGCACGGCAGGCCCCAGCATGAGCGCATTTAATGCCTGGTTATTTTTAGCCGGCCTGGAAACCTTATCAATACGGATGCAACATCATAGTGCCAGGGCGTTAGAATTAGCGACGTTTTTACAGGATCACCCCAAAGTATCAAAAGTTCACTATCCCGGATTACCTCAGCATAGCCAACACATTCTGGCCCGTGAGCAGCAGTCGGCTTTTGGTGGGGTATTGTCGTTCGAAGTGAACGGAGGCAAAGAGGCGGCCTGGAAAATAATCGATAATACAAAACTGTTATCTATTACTGCAAACCTGGGCGATACCAAGACCACCATCACCCATCCTGCGACAACAACGCATGGACGCCTGAGTGATGAAGAAAAGATTAGCGCAGGTATTAATGATGGTTTAATTAGAATTGCGGTCGGGCTTGAGAACACAAATGATCTGCAAACCGATATAGAACGTGGCCTGGATCTATTATGAACATAATTAACCGAAGAGAGAAGAATATAAAATATCAGATTGTTAAAATTTCTGACCAATATTCATATGATGATCAGTAATGTTATTTATCTATAACATATCATACAATTTTTGCAGTATAAAATACTAGCAAGCATGCCCTGTAACCCATCATTACATTAGATCAATTGATTGATGAGTTAAACCATACTTAAATTAAAACTTAACATAAACTCTCGAAAAGCGAGAATATCAAAAAAAGAACTGTCTCAACTTATCGTGAACGAACAAAACGCCGTATCTGACCAGGGCTGGGTCTCAAAATACTTTATAAATTAAGATGAAATATTACAGCTAAGTTTTGTCGAACGGATTTTATTATAATGATAGTAAGAGTAAAAAAATACGGAGTTATATATTTTGTGGCTTGCTCGATTTTGCTAACCAGAACAGCATGGAATTACAATGTGTCATGGCATGCATTCTCATTTTACACTAATGACGAACAGCGGAGCTATAAAGGTTTTGTAGCCGCAAGATTAAGCAAAGTTTCTTCGCGTTGACCGTGTTTTGGTTCGGGGCGGCGAAATATATTTTGCATAATGCCAAGATCATCCCGGCTCCACCAAAGATAGGGGTACGAGATATTGTTATCGTTCATCGTGAAACCAGTATTGCGGATGAGTTGGATATATTCTTCCGAGGATTTTTGAACATCCATAGGATGGCGAAACAACCATTTAATAATCCAGGAGTGGATATATTTTCGAGTGGATTCGGCAAACAACATTACCCCACCCGGTTTTAGAACACGATAAAATTCAGCAATAGCGGCATCATGGTCAACAAGGTGATGAAAGGTTTGGTGACAAAATAAAAGATCAACACTGTTGTCTGGTAAATCGATTTGCATGGCATTGCATTCAAATAATTCAATTTCGGCATTGCAGCGTTTGCCCTGAATCTTTGCTTTAACCAACACATCTGGATCGACATCAATGCCGATAATTTTTTTTGGGTGCAGGGTTTGATCCAGGTTCCAGAGTGTTTTGCCGAAACCAACGCCGACATCGAGCACGACGTCATATTGCCTGTCGGGCTCGTCCATCAAGTTAACCAGATCGGATAACGCCACCTGGATGACTTTGATGACCCAGGTTCTCGTATTTAGAAACCATTTGCCAAAAGTGGATTCGTGTACCCAATCGGGGTAGGTGGTGGAATTCATTTTATCTCCCTAACCTTTTATAATACTTGCCATAAAATACCATTAGGCTCAATAGTTAAATCTCTATAATCTACTTTATGGAAAGCTAAATTTATCATGTAATAATGTTCTGGTTTCTTGATTTACATCAAGATCATTGAATGTTGTGCGACTGATCCACGCGGCCGAGCTAGCATCATCACCGGCCTGGATATCGCCGCAACGGTAAACTGCAAAATAGTCGATGACAATATAATGCAGTTTATCCTGGCTGCCATTTTCAGCCCTGTCAGATATGACCTCAAAGGTGTAAATAGGTTCCTGTACGTCGATACCAATACCGGTTTCTTCCAGAATTTCGCGTGCTACCGCTTCCTTTAGCGGTTCACAAAATCGAACCTTACCGCCGGGAATGGCCCATTGGTCTCTATATGGCGGATTTCGCCGTTTTACCAGTAGAATGGCATCATCTTTAAAAACAACGGCACCGACGCCTAGTTGAATTATGTTTTGCGGATTGATATTTTTGTTGGGCATAAATGAAAAACGTCCACGTTATCGGTAGTATAACGTGGACGTCGGTAGAAGGAACGAAATCGTAGTCGGTTTAATATTTAACCAGCTAGGTGAGGTGGGACAATTGATTTTTTATGAGTCGATAATTCCGGCGCATGAACAATATAGAGATTCCGCCCATGGCCAATAGCAGTCCAGACAGGAAAGACAAGTAGGATTGAACCGCGCTCATGGCAATGATGCCAGCAAAGACATAAATGACTGGATAACTTTCATACACAAAATTGGGTAGACGCATAGTCACCTCCAGTGGCGTAATTCAGTAAGTGATGATTCAATATTGCAGAGCAAAGTGGAAACGTCAACCCGTTTACTTTTTTAGTATGGGGTTATTATTTAAGAATAGTTTTACATATCTGGCATAAGTAAATGAATTTACAACAAGTAAATGAGATAAGAGACCAATTGTTAACAATGTTTTCAATTGCACTTTCTGCTGTGGACGGCGAGCGATGTGTACATCATTTTTTATCAAAAAATGAAATACCCATCCTGGATGTGAGGGTTGTTGCGATAGGTAAAGCGGCATCGGCTATGATGCAAGGCGCGATGCTCGCTCTGGGAAAAAAATTACGCTCTGGTCTGGTCATAACCAAACAGGACGAGGGTATCTGTGACACTGATAAAAGGATTACCGTTATGGAATCCGATCATCCGATTCCATCGACACGAAGTTTAGCTGCGGGCGAATGCTTGCTTGAATTCGTAAATCAATTAAATGGTGACGAGTTATTACTGATGTTGATTTCCGGTGGCACATCATCACTGGTTGAAGTACTGGTGGATACGGTTACGGTTGAAAAATTAGCAAAATTAAACCAATGGTGTCTGGCGAACCCTTATTCGATTGCTCAGATTAATAGCTTGCGTAAATCGATATCAAAAATAAAGGCCGGGCGATTATTAAATTACATTCGTACCGAAAACATTATTCAGCTGACGATTTCGGATGTGCAGGGGAATGATCTATCGGTCATTGGTTCGGGCTTACTGGTGGCAAATCAGAATATGGATAAAGAACGTCAGCGACTGATGGATACGATGTCATTACCCGAGTGGTTAGTTTCTTTGTTATCGATAGAACTCGCGGGTATGCTCAATAGTCCACAGAGAAATATTCAGCATCATATCATCGCCGACAATCAACTCGCGCGTGACGCCATTGTCACTTATGCGCGACAACAGGGTATCGCGGTTCGGCTTAATCAGGACATTTATCTTGAGTTTAGTTTAGCGGCTGAGAAAATGACCAGAACGTTAATCGACGGGGCACCCGGACTGTATATCTGGGGCGGGGAATGTGTGCTTTCATTACCCGAGCATCCTGGTCAGGGCGGGCGATGCCAGAGTCTTGCGTTGGCCATTGCCGAATACATACAGGACATGAACATTGTTGTGCTCGCCGTAGGTACGGATGGCACGGATGGCCCGGGTGAAGCAGCCGGGGCATTTGTCGATGGCGACACAATTAACCAGGGAGAGGAATTGGGCCTGAACGCCGCTGCCGAACTGGAAAAGGC
>QILH01000225.1 GCA_003233255.1 Gammaproteobacteria bacterium
ACGGGGTTCCATGATGAGCTCAGCGACAATGTTAGGTAAATTTAATTCAGTCAGGCCAGGCACCTGCCATTTTATCTGGCGAACGACCATGGCTTCTTCACCCCGTTGCCGAAACAGGTTTATCCGAAAGCGACCGATGTCTTTGATGCTAAAGGCCGTATCAAGTTCTAATTCATCTTCAAATTCTTTAATCTGATGCTCATTTAATAGATCCGGAAGCAACTCGCGAATCGCACCCTCGGGCAGGATATTTTTACCGATGGGGGCGGTAACACCCTCAATTTTGATGTTAACAGGAGCGCCAGGAGAGAAAAATAGATCCGAGGCCTCACGTTCGACCATTAATTTTAAGAAGGGGCTGATATCCACTTGAGTTCCTTTTATAACATAAGCATACTTTTAGTCAGAGCATGGTAACGCGAGCCCTTATTCCAACATAGGTTAAATATCACACTATGCAAATCTATTTATAAATTTTCGGTGTCGGTGGGGGGAAATACGGCAGAAATTCCAAATTAGCTATGAAAGTGGCTTTTTGCGACAGATTTGGCTTGCTCAACCTTTGTATCTGTACCAGAGTTTAAATAAAGCATAAAATAGAACCTGTATTGGCAGTTAACTGGCGCATAAACACACCATGATAAAGACTCGTTCATCAATAATCGTTTTCCTGCTTTTTGCCATCTTTTCGCTGCTGTTCGGCTCCGGATGTACGCGCTCGTCGTCAACCGAAGTCAGTTCGGAGCAAAAAATAAATGAACTGCAGGGGAATTTTACTGCAGCACTCGCGGATGATGATCAATTTGGTCGCTCAGTTGCCCACATTGGCGATCTCGAAGGCGATGGGGTTACCGACCTGGCCGTGGGCATGCCTTTTGCTGACGATGGCGGTACCGATCGCGGTGCTGTCTGGGTACTGTTTATGGATAACAATGGGCAGGTTGATGTACAACAGAAAATTTCGAATACGGTGGGCGGATTTAGTGGTGGACTGGATAACGACGATCAATTTGGCGCCAGCGTAGCCGCTATCGGTGATTTAAATAACGACGCCGTGCTCGATCTGGTCGTCGGTGTGCCCGGAGATGACGATGGTGGTACGGATCGTGGAGCTCTGTGGGTTCTTTTCCTAAACAGTGACGGGACAGTTAACTCAGAGCAGAAAATTGCCTCCGGGCTGGGTGGATTTGGTGGTGTACTGGATGATGGCGATCGATTTGGTAGTGCCGTCGCGAATATCGGTGATCTGAACAGTGACGGTATTACTGACATTGCAGTGGGGGTTGCGCTGGATGATGATGGCGGCACTAATCGTGGTGCGGTTTGGATCTTGTTTATGAATTCTGACGGCACGGTTTCCGCTGAGCAAAAGATTTCACAATCGACGGGCAGTTTCGCGGGAACGCTTGATGACAATGATCTGTTTGGCAGTTCGGTCGCACGCATTGGTGATTTGAATGGAGATGGAATCTCTGAACTTGCGGTGGGGAGCAGCGGTGATGATGATGGCGGAGCTGAGCGTGGCGCGCTCTGGATCCTGTTTATGAACGCGAACGGTACCGTTAGTACAGAACAAAAAATATCACAAATCAGCGGACTGTTTGATGGCACATTAAATGATGGTGATGAGTTTGGTAATGCCGTGACCAGTCTGGGTGATATTGATAACGATGGATACGACGATATTGTTGTGGGGGCCAGATTCAATGACGATGGTGGCCTTGATCGTGGTGCGGTGTGGATATTATTTTTAGATAAGGATGGCAAGGTGTATTCCTCTATCAAAATCTCGGATATATCGGGTAATTTTAACGGCACTTTAGTCGATGATGATCAATTTGGATATGCCCTTACCAGTATCGGTGACCTCGATGGTGATGGATTCGGAGATCTGGCGGTGACCGCCAGTGGTGATGAAGGCGGAGGTTTAGATCGCGGAGCCTTATGGATTCTGTTTATGGCGCGGAATGAAAGTGGGGTAGAGTTTGATGGTGACATAGATCTGGGACAGTTGTTTAGCGGCAACCGCTAATCTTCAATCCTGGCAACACTACACCTATTATATTCTTAAGCTGATTTAACTGTTGGATAAAAATTTACAAATGCCATCTGATCCCAGCAAGCTTTTAAAAAAACATAATAAACTGACTCATTCCGATATGTTTAAAGTTACGTCGCATGTGCAACGATGTGATGGCGACTGGATAGTCAATACAATTATGGTTGAGGGTCATGAAGTCCCATTTAAGTTTAAACGCAAAGACGAGTATAAAAATGTAAAAGGTGCGCGTGTAAACATGACGTATTATCCGGTAGTAGAATCCATAGCCGGTTTAGAATTTGAGATCATGAAAGTAGTCAGGATTAAGATTGCCTGACCCAGACCGCGTTACCGTCTGGGTCAGGCAATGCTTTAGTTTAATTTTAAAAGTTTAGAGTAATGGTTCGTATTCCTTAATTTTCTTCTGCGCAAAATCTTTACGTTCTTGTGCTTCTTTTACTTTATAGCCTTTCGGGAAGTCTCTTAAATAACCATTTATCTCGCTTATCATGCCGCGTAAATAGTTTACCTTGAGGTGAATTTTGGTCGCGTCATTGTATTTACGCCACTTCTCATCGACGTACTGGTAAGTGCGCTTATCTTTTTCATTGATGGCCGCTTGAGTCCAGTATGTCATTAATTGTTTGAGCTTTTTGTTTTTAGGATAGGATACCAGTGAATCTTGCAGATAGCTTTTTACCGCATAGGCGGCATCCAGTTTTTTGTTACTAAAATATTTTATTAATTCGGTTTGAGTATCGCCCAACATAATGATACCTAAATTGTACCCGGAAATCTCTGGGGCAATAATATGTAGCATATTTCCGTCGGCGACTGAGTCGTCAAGGGTAAATTCATACATATCTTTTTTGCCCATGGGTTTAACGCTATAGTTGACCTCGTGGATTTTTATTGTGGTTTGAACAGGGCGTAATTCAATACGATAATTTCCTGTGTTAAAATCACTTGAGTAAACGATGAGTTTTACCTTTTTGGAATTACGTATGACCGAAGGAATTTCATTAAGGAATTTGAAGTTGGCAAAATTGTCACGATGTTTGTAAGGCGTGACTTTAACATAACCATTTTTTGCGACAACATATACGCCATACGAATCAATTTTTTTGACGGTTTTGGCTGAGCTATAACCGGATATGCCTAATAAAATAGATGAAACTACGAGCCAGTGTATCAGTTTGTTCATGTTATTCCCCTGATAAAAAAGATGTTATTGGTTTAGGTAAATTTTTACGCAGTATACTGCGACACAGCTATTAAACGCCAGAAAATGCAAATTGGTTTAATTGTGGAATGAAATATTTTGTCGTTTTGAGAACTGAAATATAAACATAAAATGAAAACTGATGCCAAATAAGACAAAAATATGAAAAATCTCGTGCGGACCGATGATGCCATCGATTAAAACAGGCGTGCGCAGGAACTCAAATATTGCGCCGATGGTGTAGGCGAGCGCTCCGAAGATAAGGTATTTAATAAACTTAAAATGAAAACGTCGATACAATAATATACCGGTTAATGCCCCGACCCAGCCCAGGCCCAGATACAAACTCAGGCTGAGCCATTCAGAAAAGTCATCAAAATAGATTGATTTTAGTACTATGCCGCTGATTGCAATTGTCCAGACAAATAACAGCACTCCCCAGCGCAGGCTGCGTTTAAATAAAATACCATGTACCGGGGTAAATGTTCCGGCAATTAAAAAAAAGATACCGGCATGATCAAGTCGTTGCAATACTGCACGTGCAGTACCTCCGGGTTCCAATAAATGGAATACACCACTCATGGCAAGTAAGAATACGACGGAAAATACAAAAATGGCCAAGGCCAGGACACGCGCATGACTGCTGCGGCCGCGGATCATTAGCCAAACACCCAGGGCAAAAAATATCCCTGCTGCGATCAGGTGGGACAGGGAGCTAAAGGGCTCACTGAAACCAGGAATAGAAATGATATTAGTGGAGGGCATATGGCTTTTGGTGCTCTATAAGGTGTTCGAATCAGGCAAGAATATGTACTTATTTCCTGGCTTTTAATTTGTTGTCGAGTTTAATCCATGATTTTACCCGTCCGTCCTGAAAATGAACTTCGGATTGACCATAATACCAGATGTTACCAATCGTTTTGGTTGGCACACCCTGGATTTCAAATACGCGTCCACCGGTATCGCCATAGGTAAAATATTTAGAGTCTTCCGGCTCTTTATAAATACCCAAAGTTGAGCTGGGAGCAAAGGCGGACGTTCTTTCTTTTACCGCAAATGGACTTTTGGCTCTGGTCGAGTCGCCTTCATTTTGTTTTTCAGTAGGTTCTGTTGTTGACGTAACTCCATTCGGATTAGGAGATGTTTTTATTGCGTCGGATTGTTTCATGGCGATCATGGTTTTCTCATTAGTGCTATTTTGAAAAATACTGTCAAACGAGTAAAAAACGATAATTACCAGCAAAAGGCCAGAGATCCAGATCAGTCCGGCCATGGTCTTTTTGGGAACAGGTTTTTGATATCGGGGTTCTGCCGCGCTTGATTTTATTGGAGGTTCACGATGCGAAGGACGGACACTGGCTCCTGTGGTTTTAGATTGAGTCGTATTGGTATTCGAAAAAGGCTTTGCTATCACTTTAGGTGATATGTAGCCGGGCAGATGGCCGTGTTGTTTATAGTAGTTTGTTAAAATCGAATAGGCCGTGTTTAAGGCTTGCATTTTTTTTTCGGCTTTTTCCTGTAACAATACAGAGGCCTGTTGGTGTCGATCAGGATGCCATTGTTTTACCGCCATCCGATAGGCGAGTTTGATATCCTGACCTGACGAATCAGGCGCAAGATTTAATAGACTTAAACATTCCCGTGAATTCATGTGTACTTTTACACTGGTTATAATTATCCTGGTGGGATGCCGAAATTTACTATCAGGCCGTTCCCATTTTGTGTGCAGAATTATAATCGATTTGAAGCGGTATAAGTGACAATATCAGTAATTTTAGGCTGATTATGACGAGTCAGGCATACAAAAACATTACACGAAGGCGAGATTATTAATCGCAAATTTAGCTCCGTATCTGATAGACGTGCCGAATGTTCACTGCGCTGGTTAACCGACAAAACAGGGCCTGTCTGAGTGTATATGCTGATCCAGTCGAACCTATTTTATATAGTTCTCCAGTTGGCTAAGGCAGCCCGTCCAGCCTTCGGAATGCAGATCGGACAATTCCTGTGAGGCCAGTTTTTCATGGGTAAGTGTCATCTCCGTTTTACCATCAATTTCCCGGAGATCAATGGTTACCAGTGAATTCACGTTTTGCTCATCACTCTCCCATTTCCAGGTGAACACCAGTTGATCATACGGTTTTAGCTCGACATATTCTCCGTGCGTGATATGAGATGTGCCATCCGGTTCAAGCATTTCAATTCGGTATTGACCGCCAACGTGCAGCTCCAGTTGGTGGACAATAGTGTTCATTTCGCTATTAGGGGCGAACCAGCTAATGAGCGCTTCTTTCTGTGTCCATGCCTCATAAATGGATTTTTTTGATGCATTTAGTCGGCGGGTCATGGTTAATGAATAATTCTCAATTGCACTCAAGGTTTCCATATTATTTCTCCTTTGTTGGTTTGCTACACTACTGCCCGCTAAATTTATTTCGAATCGGATTTGGGTGAGTTATCCAGGTATCGGATCAGAGAATCCAGTTGTGCATCCCAGAATTGATGGTAAAACTGAATCCAGTCTGCAGCGGATTCAAGTGGCCCTGCTGTTAGCTGGCAGCGTCGCAACCGCCCATCTTTTTGGCGGATAATCAAATTGGCTTTTTCAAGCACCTTCAAATGTTTTGAGATGGCCGCTAAGGACATGCCAAACGGAGCGGCAATGTCGGTCACTTGTGCTTCGCTTTTTGCCAATCGGGCTAAAATGGCGCGCCGGGTGGGATCGGACAGGGCCGAGAAGACACGATCCAG
>QILH01000215.1 GCA_003233255.1 Gammaproteobacteria bacterium
GCATAGGCCGTCATTCCCGCGAAGGCGGGAATGACGGTTGTAGCTAAGTTAGCGATATATGAAAATATTTAGCTTAAGTAAGTGCCATTCGAGTCTGACCCCATTGGCCACCATTGGCCACCATTGGCCAGATTTGACTTGCGATCCAGCCCCATTGTTGTAGACTCTGCCGCCTTTACAGACTGTGCCGTGTCAGACAATTGTGTTCGGGTGGCGGTACGAAGCACCGAGGTTAAATTATGAAAGCAGATATCCATCCAAATTATGATGCTATTACTGTGACATGCAGTTGTGGCAACAGTTTCGAGACTCGTTCGACTGTGGGCAAGGCATTGAGCATTGAAGTATGTTCGCAGTGCCATCCATTTTTCACCGGTAAACAGAAGATTGTCGATACCGCTGGCCGAGTCGATAAATTCCGTCAGAAATACGGCATGAAGTAATTGCTACAAAGCATTTTTCATCTGTTTAGAAAGGCGCCTTTAATTGGCGTCTTTTTATTTGCAGGGTTTTTTACCGCTAATCTTCAGGCGGCCTGTGAAACGGATCACTATGATGAAATGGCGGTGCTGGACAGAGTGCATGACGGTGATACGATCAGGCTAAGCGATGGCCGCAAGGTTCGTCTCATTGCGGTTAATACGCCTGAAATGGCTTATAAAGCACGACCCGCCCAGGCTTTCGCGGTTGAGGCGACCCAGTTTCTCAGGCAAATGCTCAAAACCAGCAAACAGGTATACCTGAAATACGGAGCGGATCGAGAAGATCGCCATAAACGTCTGCTCGCTCATGTCTTTACCCGGCAAGGTAAGAATCTGGCGGCTGAACTGATCCGTCGGGGCCTTGGTTTTGCGATTGTCGTACCGCCCAATGACTGGCAGCAGAAGTGTTACTTTGAGCAGGAACGGCATGCGCGGAAAAATCAGGCGGGCATTTGGTCGCACGCTGATTATCAGGCGAAACCGGCGACGGCTCTGACTCGAGACTTGACCGGCTTTCAACGCATTGAGGGTCGGGTTAACAAGATTGGTCAGGGTAAAAAATGGCTGTGGCTGGATCTGGCCCCGTTATTTTCAATTAAGGTGTTACGCCGCAACCTGAAGTACTTTGAGAATCAGCCGATAGAATCATTAGCGGGCAAACGGATAAGAGTGCGCGGCTGGGCCGCCTACTATAATGGTAAGTTGCGTATGTCACTACGCCACCCGGCGATGATGGAATTACTGGACTAACGGCATGACCGATAAAAATAAAACAGACCATAACGATAATCATGATGAATTCAACCAGGCGGCACTGGATTACCATGCCAAACCCATACCCGGTAAAGTCGGCACTGCACTCACTAAACCCTGTGAGACACAGGAGGAATTGAGTCTGGCCTACACTCCGGGAGTGGCTGCACCGGTGCGTGCGATTGCCGCCGACCCGATGGAGGCCTATACATATACTGCCAAAGGCAATACGGTGGCCGTGATCACCGACGGCACCGCCGTATTGGGTTTAGGCAATGTTGGTGCGCTGGCGTCAAAACCGGTGATGGAAGGCAAAGGTGTATTGTTCAAACGCTTTGCCGATATTGACGTGATCGATTTGCAAGTCACGGCCGACTCGCCCGAGGCCTTTGTGGAGACCGTGGTGAATGTGGCCAGTGGATTCGGTGGCATCAATTTAGAGGACATCGCCTCACCACATTGTTTCTATATTGAACAGGCATTAAAAGAGCGGTTGGACATTCCGGTGTTTCATGATGATCAGCACGGTACCGCGATCATTATTGCCGCGGCGCTGACCAATGCCCTTGAATTGCAGTGCAAAAATTTGGACGATGTGAAAATTGTTTGTCTGGGTGCCGGCGCGGCGGCGATGGCCTCGATGAAATTATTGATGAATCTCGGCGTTTCTTTAGCGCAAATCCGCATGATTGATCGCAGCGGGGTGATCCACTCCCGACGGGATAATCTAAATGAACATAAGCAGGCCTTTGCCGGTGATTACAGCGAAGAAACGCTGGAAGATGCCATAGCAGGGGCCGATGTGTTGATCGGTGTGTCCGGGCCCGACCTGGTGAGCTCACAGATGGTGGAATCGATGGCGGACAAACCGGTGGTGTTTGCGCTGTCGAATCCGGATCCTGAGATTACCCATGAGCATGCTTTCGCTTTACGCGATGATCTGATCATGGCAACCGGGCGCAGTGATCATGCCAATCAGGTTAATAACGTGTTGGGTTTTCCGTTTATTTTCCGTGGCGCGCTGGATGTGCGTGCTTCGGCGATTAATACCGAGATGGAAATCGCCGCCGTCAATGCGCTTGCTAGCCTCGCCCACGCACCGGTGCCGCAACAGGTATTCAGTGCCTACCAGAGACTAGAGGGTTCGCTCTATTTTGGACCTGAATACATTATTCCGACGCCGTTTGATCCGCGGCTAAAAGATTATGTGGCCACCGCGGTCGCCAAGGCGGCCGTGGACTCCGGTGTTGCCAGAGCACCCTACCCCAAACACTATCCGCCTATTGTAGGCTAACTAAAATATACATCGTGTGGAATGGCGCTGGAATGGGATCCAGCCAATTGTCGAAGCCCTTTCTTGCTGTTAATTCACTGGTTGTTCGTTTTCATTCAGTAATATTTCAAGCTCCACCAGGTCAGCACGTTGCATCGGTTTACCATCCACAGGACTAAGTGGTTTGATGCCGCGTTGCTTATTTGAAAATACCACCACTTCAATTTTCTGCTGTTCGGCAAAAAAGACAATGCAGGGATATTGGATATAGCTATCTTGAGCGATGCGCAGGCGCTTGTCCTGATTTTCAAACGGAATATTATTGTTTAATAACAAAACGCTGATGGTTTCGTAGCTATCGCTGTAGGCGTGGATGTTTACTGCGGTATTGGTATCGGCGGTACCGGTTAAAACTGGGCCGACCAATCGAGGATGAAATTCGGCAAAAAACTGCATGGCGTCATAGGCTATTTCGCGTAGCTTTTTTAAAGTCTGCGGTTGGTTTTCGGAACGAAACAGGCGTTGGTATTCGGCCAGTGCCTGTTCGATTTCAATGTTGGTAGGTAAATTGCGAGTATCGTGTGCACTTAGATGTTCGGCCGCTTTGCGTTTGGCCATGGCAAAATCTCGGCTGCCAGATTCAATCAATACTCGTGCTGCTTCCTGGGCAAGCCGCCGTCGCATTTGTTGTTCGTTTTTGGTGCTGGGCATGGATCTGTTTAGAATATATCGCGGGTAATGTCGGTGCCAGAATTTATTGTGTTTGAATTACCAGGTTGATCATCGTTGGCAATTTGATCCTCTAACAGATATTCAAATATAGCGTCAGGATCGGTCGCGGTCGTCAACAGTCCCGTTCTTGAATTAATGCGTACCGAAACGATTCGCGGGGGTTGCACCAATGGAATCTCAGGTTTGTCTTTTAGTACCGTGCGCATGTAATGAATCCACATCGGTAAGGCCGCTTTGGCGCCGGTTTCACGATTTCCAAGTGGTTTAGGACTATCGAAACCGACCCAGGCGATGGTTACCGCATTGGCGTTAAAGCCTGAGAACCAGGCATCGCGTTGATCGTTGGTGGTGCCGGTTTTACCAGCCAGATCATTGCGGCCGATGACCCGGGCACGAACCCCGGTGCCGCGTCGAATGACGTCGCGCATCATACTGTTGATCAAAAATGAGGTCTGTGGGCTAAGTATGCGGGTTGCAGGTTTGAGTTGAACCGGGCCTTCCTGAAACTGAAGCTCGCGCCGAATAGCATCTTCAAGCGTAAATTGCTCATCGCCGGCAACTAAAAAGGCCTGCAGCGTGTCCTGTTGAACAGGAACAACGGGAGGATCTTCAAACACCTGTGCCTCCGGTTCACTGGCGGGCTGCACGGCTTCAGCTTGCTCTTTTTCTGCGGCGGCTTTGGTTTCAGCTTCAATTTCATCACTACAACGTGGGCATACTTTTGTCGCGTCGGTTAAGTAAATCACCTTACCATCGGGGCCCTCAATATAATCGATTAAGTAAGGGGTTACCCGGTATCCGCCGTTGGCGAATATAGCATAACCTGTGGCGAGCTCCAGTGGTGATAAGGTACCACTGCCTAATGCCAGGGAAAGATCGCGCGGTAAGCTGGCGTTTTCAAAACCGAACTGGCGTGCATAACGCACGGCATAACCGATACCGATGTCGCGCAATAAACGAATGGAAACCAGGTTACGGGATTTGATCAGGGCTTTACGCAGCCGAGTTTCGCCGTAAATTTTACCGGTATAATTTTCGGGTCGCCAGGTATCTTCTAACCCTGGTGCATCGAATACGACCGGAGCGTCATTAATAATACTGGCGGGGGAAAAACCTTTATCGATGGCCGCAGAATAGATAAATGGTTTGAAACTTGATCCCGGTTGGCGTTTGGCCTGGGTTACGCGGTTAAATTTACTTAAGTTAAAATCAAAGCCCCCCACTAACGAATCGATTGCGCCGTCAACTGGATTAATCGAGATTAACGCGCCAGAGACCTTCGGAACCTGTGCTAACCATGAGCAGTTGTTCGATTCGTCAGCCGCGACATAAATAACATCGCCGACTTTAAGAATGCTGCTGATATTTTTTAACTCCGGGCCAGTGTGGTTGTCATCAATGTAGCGACGGGCCCAGTTAATATGATCCCAGGGTAGATAGGCCACGCGACCATCCTGGGTATAGGCATAGGCCGCTTGTTGTTGATCGTTCTCTTCATTCTTATCGGTGTCGATAACAAATACGATCGCTGGCTGTAAATTGCCGACGCTATCGATTTCGGTCAGTGCCTGTTGCCAGCTGTCCAGATCGTCCAGTTCTAAATCTTTATTGATATCGAGATGCTGCAGGTGACCTCGGTAGCCGTGGCGTCGATCATATTCCAGCAGCGATGTTTGCAGTGCCATGTTGGCAGCGGATTGTTTTGCTTTATTGATCGTAGTATAAACTTTAAAGCCGCCTGATAAGGCTTCTTTGCCATACCGCTCTAGCATTTCACTGCGAATCATTTCGGCGATGTACATCGCATCAACTTCTATATCCTGACCATGCAGATCGGCTTCATCGGTCTCATTGCGGGCGAGCATGTATTCATCTTCAGTAATGAACTCGAGTTCAAACATTCGTTTTAATACATAATTGTTACGTCGCTCGGTGGCGCGTTCCGGGCCCGCAATCGGGTTATAACGTGAAGGGGCTTTGGGCAGACCGGCAAGCATGGCGGTTTGTGCCAGACTGAGTTTGGCTAGCGGTTTACCATAATAAACCTGTGAGGCCGCAGCAAAGCCATAGGCGCGGTTGCCAAGGAAAATTTTATTTAAATACAGGGCCAGGATATCTTCTTTACGCAGTTCCTTTTCTATTTTAAGTGCGAGAAAGATCTCGTTCATTTTACGCAGATAGGTTTTTTCGCGGCTGAGAAAAAAGTTGCGTGCCACCTGCATGGTGATCGTGCTGCCACCGGAGCGTTTATCGCCCCCTGATTTTATGACCTCGTACACCGCGCGTAACAGACCTTGCCAATCGACTCCTGGATGTTCAAAAAAGCGATCATCTTCAGCGGCCAGTACGGCATTAATGAGTAGCTGCGGGAATTGTTCGTATTTCAATGGCGAGCGTTTCATCTGGCCAAATTCGTTTATGAGCTCTTTATCCTGGGTAAAGACCCTGAGCGGAACCTGCAAGCGAACATCTTTAAGTGTATCAATGTCGGGTAGTTTTGGATTTAGATAGAGAAATATGCCATATATGGTGAGCACGGAAAGCAGGCCCAATATGAGCAAAGTGCTTGTTCCATATAGGAAAATTCTTTTTATGACGGGTTTCACGCTGTTACTAATCTTGTCTGTAGCTTACTGTTTATTAACCGATAGGACATCAGAGCCAGCGAGTATATCCGCTTTGGGTCACAAAACACCACGAATGGTTTGTATTTACTTATTATTTGACCTATAGTTGACAAAGATAGTTAATGTAATTATACATATATGTGATCT
>QILH01000310.1 GCA_003233255.1 Gammaproteobacteria bacterium
AACCCGTTAAAACAAAAACGAGTAACAACAGCGCGGTCAAAAACCAGCAGACCACATTGGTTTTCAGGCCGAGGGAGGCGGTACCGGAATCGGTCAGCACATCGTTATTCTTCAGTGAGTAAACCGTCCAGTACATTGATTTTCGGATTGCGTTGCGCAGTGAACAATACAGGGAAAAATTAAAAATGTGCTGCACCTGAATGGCCGGGTTCATCAACAGATGGTATCCGGCCTTGCGCAATCGATGGCTGAATTCGACGTCTTCGAGTATCGGCAGGAAGTGCTCATTAAAGCCACCACTTTTGCGAAAGCTCTGCGCATCGATCGCCAGTGCATGCGTGGCAAGATAATCGGGGTTGTGAGCATGGCGGGTTTCTGAATAATTGATAAACACCGACTGAAACAGGCTAAAGAAACGCTTATCGAACGGCAGGTGGGTATAGCTGCCGCCGATAATCGTATTGGGCTCGGCTATAGCCATGGACTGGTTGACGATGGACAGGGTTTCTTTTTGCAACAGGCAATCGGCATCGGTAAAAAAAAGAAGCTCGCCGTTGCTATTGGTCGCACCGATATTTCGAGCCTGGGCGGCGCCACCGTGCTGTTCCATTTGCACCAGCTTGCAGGGGAAGCCTTTTATGATCTCGACCGAATTATCCTCAGAGGCGTCATCGATCACCACCACCTCGAAATTTTGATAGTCGCTGGCAAAGACCGCTGCAAGACAGTTTGCGAGGGTGCCCGTGCCCTGATAATTGGGAATAATGATGGAGATGCGTTTTTCCATTCGTCCGCCATTTACCTTCCATTAAGGGCATGCACCCATTCTTATGCCGTTGTCAGTAAAGTCATAAGTACTCTTTTAAGTATAGTGTAATATCCCGCCTTCCTGAAAAATGATGCAAATGCATCATTTCATTTGATCCGGATCAGGGCTGTAATTAGATGGAATATCACTGCAAGAGAGGAATATTTTAATTGGTCCTGCACAAGTCGCTTGTGAGGATACAGGAGGTACATTATGAACAGATTACGAACATGGCAAATCTATGCTGTTGGGATTCTGTCTATTTTTCTACTCAGCGGAGCCGGGATCACCCTGGCATCAAGCTGGACCAATCCTGAGCTTCTAATCACACCTGAGACGCTCAAGAAAAACATCGGTAAAGATAATTGGGTGGTTGTTGATTGTCGGGATCTGGAAGCCTACGCAAAGGGGCATATTAAAGGAGCCATCAGTCTCGGTAAACGTTGTAAGAAGGCGTTAAGAGATCCGACGGCAAGAGTGTTTTCGGATCCCAAAAAATATGAAAAACTTTTTGGTAGGGTGGGTATTGGTAATGACACCCATGTCGTTTTTTACCATGGCGATCTCAAAACATTAACCGACGCGACGGTTGGTTTCTGGATCATGGAATATCTTGGGCATGATAAGGCTCATGTTCTCAACGGTGGGCTCGAAGCCTGGCGCAAGGCAGGCAACCGACTCGACAATAAACCGGTCAGAAAAAGTCCTAAGACATTTAAGGTTAAGCTGGTGCCAGGTCGCTTCAGCACAACCGGTGAAGTCGTGGATATTGCCCAGGGAAATTTGAAAAACGTACAACTGATTGATTCCAGGACCAAAAAGGAATATGACGGCAAAGATATCCGTGCAATCAGAGGTGGGCATATTCCCAATGTGACCATGATCAAGTCACATGTTGAAACCGTACTGCAGAAAAAAGACAAGAAGACCGGCAAGATGAAACCAACCGGTTACCTTGATGCGGATCAGGCACACAAGGCGTTTGGCAAGCTGGACAAAAACAAACGTACGGTCGCTTATTGTCAGACCGGTACACGTTCGACCTTGACGTATCTGCAACTCAGGCTGCTTGGCTTTAAAGATCCTGCGAACTGGGATGACTCCTGGAGAGTTTATGGGTCTTCGTTGATGTTGCCTGTTGAAGGTGAACAGTGGTTTAACTTCGCCAAGATGAATAAGGAGATGAAAAAGCTTAAGAAGAAAGTTAAGGCGCTGGAAAAGAAGTAAACAGGTAAGGACTAAAGGCTAAGCTGGGTGGGGTTGGTAAAGCCCATCTGGCCAGGCCAGTGTTCTGGAATAAAGTTTTAATTAAAGCTTTAGTTTGGAACGGTGTGGAACACACAATCCGTTCTGCGAATAGCGATGATCATGCATTTTCAATTTTGTTATTTATTTTCTCGAGCAGGGCGGCAAGATCCATATCTTTTTCCTGTGCGAGACGTTGCATCGTCCACATCATTGTTGAATCATTGCCGCAGCCACACAGGCCAAGCTCCATGAACCAGTCGGTGAGTTCTGGATAGTCTCGAAGTACGGTGCCTACCGTTGTTGAAGTTTCTATTTCCATGTTAGTAATAATAGTTCATTAGCGAAAATAGTTTCTAAAAAATGTCTGCAAGGAGGTTTTGGTTAGTGGGTATTGATAAGGATGCAATAACCATTTCGGGTGCTGGACCCGCAGGCCTGGCCGCAGCCATCACCCTGGCCAAAGCCGGGCAACGCGTAATCGTGTATGAACGCCATGCCGAAGTGGGTAGTCGATTCCATGGCGACCTGCAGGGACTTGAAAACTGGACAACGACAGGTAACGTTCTGCAGGAGCTGGCCGGACTGGGCATAGAAACCAGTTTTTCGGCAACCCCATTTCATGATGTGACCTTGTTTGATCCTGAAGGTCACGAACACCACTACCATTCACCGCAACCCATGGCCTATATTGTTCACCGTGGTGCAGCAGCAGGCACTCTTGATAGCGGGCTTAAAGATCAGGCGTTGAATGCCGGGGTCGAGATCCGTTTTGGAAAAACCTGCCGCCAGTTACCGGCCGGAGGGATCGATGCCGGTGGCCCGCACGGCGCTGACGCTATTGGTGTGGGTTACCTGTTTGAAACGGATATGGCCGATGGCGCATATGTCGCACTGTCGAACCAACTGGCTCCCGGGGGATATGCCTATCTGCTTATTCAGGGTGGACAAGGCACGTTAATGTCATGGATGTATGCTGATTTTCATAATGAAAAAATACACCTACAACGTTGTGAGGAATTTTTTTACGACAAAATGAAACTGGAGATGAAAAATCCACGGCATACTGGCGGTGCGGCCAATTTTTTGTACCCCCGTTCAGCACGCAAAGGCGGACTATTGTATGCAGGCGAATCGGCCGGTTTTCAGGATGCGCTGTGGGGCTTCGGCATGCGTTACGCGATGCTTTCGGGATGTCTTGCCGCAAAGGCGTTGCTTGCCGATCGGCCTGAGGATTATGATCGCCTCTGGCACAAACGGTTGGGCGGTCAGCTTCAGGCGGTGTTGGTGAATCGTTATTTTTATCAACGCATGAATGATCGTGGATTTAACCTTTTACTGAACAGCATCGATCGTGCCATGCAACGTAAACCAGATGGACGCCGCTGGCTGCATGATTACACCGCGCTGCGATTTTGGAAGGCACTGTGTTTTCCGTTTATAAACCGATTGCATCATTCAAAGCGTTCGGCGCCGGATGCGTCGGCCGAGGATTGTGATTGTACCTGGTGCCGTTGCCAGCACTCCCGGCCCTGAACGACTTGACCTGTCACTAACACACATCTTCTATACTTATATTGTACATTTAACATAACCAGCGATCAGGATAGTAAGAATGTCAGTAGGTGCAGTGTCCATTGGCAGATTATTTTAGCTGGCAAACTATGGAGCGTTTTATGGAATGGTTGGCGGAAAACTGGGTGTGGGTATTGATCGGTGTTGTGTTTATTGGCATGCATTTGCTGGGCCATGGTCGGCATGGCAAGCGGAACAAGTCAAACAAACACAAATAGCCCCGTGACATTAACGACCGCAGAGCATGAATTTGTGTTTATGTAATTTAGAGTTGTTGAGATATCTTTTCTTTAAATTATAAGGAGTCAATAAAAAAAGGGTTAGAATGGATTTCCCAATTACTGCCAATTACTTAATAAATAAACACCGCTGTTGGTATTTTACAAAATCATAATGGAAGTTTCTGAATAGAACCAATATGTAGATTTTACTTGTCTGTCCGGCCATCACACCAATTCAAAGTTCAGTATCATCTCGTAAGTATTAAGTTTTAAAACTCCCCATTCTGTTTTGCAGCTCGCTGGCAAGCCGTTCCAGCTCCTGGCTGGCGGCAGCAGTATGTTCAGCACCTTCGGCTGCCTGTACGGACAGTGTACTAATGGACGTGATGTTATGATTAATATCTTCAGCAACAGACGATTGTTCATCGGCGGCACTTGCGATCTGGGTATTCATGTCTACTATTTTTGATACTGCAGCGGTGATTGAAGTTAATGCTTCACCGGCTTGTTGTGCCTTATCGACCGTATGCTGAGTTTTTTCTTCACCTTGTTGCATGGCCTTCACGGCAGACTTGGTGCCTTCCTGCAAGCGTTCAATCATCTTCTGTATTTCCTGGGTGGATTCCTGAGTGCGGCTGGCAAGGGTACGTACTTCATCGGCAACCACGGCAAAGCCGCGGCCTTGTTCACCGGCACGGGCCGCTTCGATAGCGGCATTGAGTGCCAGTAAGTTTGTTTGTTCGGCAATACCCTTAATCACATCTAGCACGGTACCAATTTGATCGGCATTTTCTTCGACTGTGTGGATCACTTCTGCTGTGTTATGCACTTCACTGGCTAAATCATTAATAGATGAAATAACCTGTGTGACAACATTTTGCCCATTGGTTGATTCTGAATCGGCCTGTTGAGCCGCAGTGGAGGCTTCGGTTGCATGGCGAGCCACTTCCTGCACGGTAGACGCCATTTCATTAATCGCGGTTGCAACTTGTTCTATTTTCGATTCCTGCTGGTTCACATTCAGTTTTGTGTCGACACTGATTTCGGTGAGTTGTTGTGCTGAACTGGTCAGCTTTAATCCTGAAGCACTTGCGTCGCGGATCAGGCCCTGTATTTTTTCCACAAAGGCATTAAAGGCTTGTGCGAGTTGTGCTGCTTCATCTTTACCGCTTGCATCAAGGCGACGGGTTAAATCACCTTCGCCGCTGGCAATATTATTGAGGGAACCGATAATACCGCTTAATGTCTGGCGTATAAGCCGTGTAATAAGAAATGCGACTGCAATGGTGAGACTAATAACAAGAATGGAAAATATAAAAGCATTGAGTCTTGCCTGAGAGGTTTGCTGTAACAGTTCTTTTTCCAGAGTGACGGCCTTTTTTTCTTCAGCTAAAACGAGCTTTTGCACGGTGATTCTGACTTTTTGCCAATGGGGATGTTCCTGTGAAACCAGAATTTGTTTTGCTGTTTCGATATCAGCACTTTTCATCGCTTCTAACACTTTTAATTTAGCGCTTCGGGATTGCTGCCAGTGTGTTTTTATTTTAGCCAGCTCGTTTTGTAAGTCTGGGTTGTTTGTTGCTAATGTGTTGGCTTTTTGTAAAGCATCATCAAATCGTTTAATGGCTTTGGGGACAACTTTAAAGGGTTTTTTAAGATGGGGTCTTAAGACTAAATTTCGTAATGCCATTCCAGACAGCAGGCCATCGGCGAACATGGTCTGGTAGGCATGCTGGCGTGCATAATTTTCCTGAAAAAATTGTTCAAATTTATTACCGATAGACTGGGAAGCACTCATTGAAATCCATGTAGCGGCCAGAAAAAATACAATAACAAGGCTAAAGGCTATTCCAAGCTTTATGGAAATAGTGAGGTTTTTTAACATGCGGATTCTCCCGATAACATTCGAATCTTAAAGGGCAATTTGCCTTTAATACCTGAAATTTATCGGCCTGGCACACGAAGTCTTGAGTCATTTGTGATTTTAATCTAAATTTCCCGTCCGCTTGCGGCGGGCACAAAACCGTTGGGGTTTCCAAAGGGGAGAAGCGGAGCTCACCCCTTTGGTCGTCAGCGGGGTGCATACCC
>QILH01000140.1 GCA_003233255.1 Gammaproteobacteria bacterium
TGTTCGTTCGGTGGTGTCAGCTGGTTAATGCTGATCGATGCCTTCACTGGAACCGCCTTAAGTTATTCACCGTATGATATTAATGGTGATGGTTATATCAATAGCGGTGACGTGACTTCAGGAGGGAATGTTGCGGCGGGTACATCCACGGGTTCCCTTGCCTTTAATAGTACCTCGGTAAATGCACCTAATGGTGCGGGTACACCGGGTAATATCTCTTGCCCCAACGGCACCATCAAAAAGGTACGATTTGTCACCTTAAGTGATGGCTCGGTTATTAATGAAGAATATTGCACGGCTGGAAAAAGAGGTCGTTCCTCCTGGCGTGAAATAAACTTTACCAATTAATATCGCTTTGAATACATTAATACAAAGGTATCGATTATGAATACAATTAGTTATCGTTATAATTTTAGTATTGTTATCGGGTTAATATTGTCACTCTGCGTGGTCGGACTGGTTGATGCAAAACAAACGTTGCCGAAACATTATCCAACGCAGTTTGATCTGGATGGATATGTGGATAAAGTAGATATACCCAAACAAGTTATATACGTGAGCGGCTATCCACTTAAAATGAACCTGGAAACAACGGCCTATGACCTGAAAGGAAACAAAACATCCCTTCTTAATTTAAAGAATCGAGCAAAGGTTGGTGTCCAGTTATTCCCTTATGTTAAAGGCCAGGAGCGAGTGGCAAATAAAATTTGGGTGTTACCACCTAACTATAAACTTAATTATAAACCTATGTAGAAATCTACCTATATGAAAAAGCTATCCGGATTTACCTTAATTGAAGTAATGGTCGTCGTCGGTGCGGTTGCGATACTGGCGGCTATTGCCGCACAGGCTTATCTACCTCAGGAAAGAAAAGGCAAGCGCGCAGAAATCATCAACGCATTAAGCCAAATTTCTGTAGAGATGAATCGTTGTTACTCTGACCAGGGTGGTTATACCTGTTGCGATGATGCGCTTATTCTGCCGAAAGTTTTAGATGCACCGCCATTAACGGATCGGGGTCACTATACGATCGCCATTACGGCAAACAATCCCGTTGCGGGTTTAATTGGTTGCAAAGAGGATCAGGAATTTTCTATTACCGCAACGGCTATTGGAGAACAGGCAAATGATACCAAGTGCCTGACCTTTACGATTGATAATTTTGGGAGTCGCACGGCACGTGATACCGCTCTTGTTTTGCAGCCAACATGCTGGTCAGATCAATAATTTCCAGCTGATCGTTGTTATTTAGTTTGCAGCGCCTTCGGCAAAGAGAACTCGATATTTTCTTCGGTGGTTTTTAGCTCCTGACTCACCTCAATTCCCCAGCCTTCCAACTTTTTAATTACATTTTGTACTAACACTTCCGGTGCCGACGCACCGGCGGTCAGCCCAACCCTGTTTTTATTTTCCAGCCATTCTTTTTTTATGTGTGATTCGTCATCGATTAAATAGGCGGGAGTGCCAAGACGCTCAGCGACTTCTTTGAGTCGATTTGAGTTTGAGCTGTTTGGCGAACCCACTACAAAAAGCACATCACAGGCTGCGGCCATTTGCTTCACGGCATCCTGACGGTTCTGGGTGGCATAACAGATATCGTCTTTTTTGGGGCCATTGATATTGGGGAAACGATTTCGTAAGGCATCGATAATCGCCGCGGTATCATCCATCGACAGGGTAGTTTGCGTGACATAACTCAGGTGTTCCGGATCTTTTATTATAAGGGATTCCACATCCGCAACGGTCTCAACTAAATACATTTTTCCACCGGTACTTTGATCAAACTGGCCCATCGTGCCTTCGACTTCGGGATGTCCATCATGGCCGATTAATATGCATTCCATACCGTGCTGGCTAAAACGAGTGACTTCCATATGCACCTTGGTTACCAATGGACAGGTTGCATCAAATACTTTTAAGCCGCGTTGCTTTGCTTCACTTTGTACGGCTCGGGATACCCCGTGAGCACTAAATATTACGGTTGAGTCATCGGGTATCTCAATTAGCTCTTCAACAAATATCGCACCTTTATCACGTAAACAATCCACCACATATTTATTATGCACGACCTCATGTCGTACATAAATTGGCGCACCAAATAAATCCAATGCACGTTCAACAATAGCAATAGCCCGATCGACGCCGGCACAGAACCCACGTGGGCTGGCTAAAAATAAATCCTGATGTTCAGAGTGTTCAGGCATTATCTGGCTCAGTCATTGGAGATTTAATATCGATGATATCCACTTCAAAAATAACATCGTGCCCGGCCAGAGGATGATTAAAATCAACCGTCACAACATCGTCTTTCACTTCTTTAATGGTTCCCGGAACCTCATCACCGGAAGGAGTACTAAAACTTATAATCGTGCCAGGATCAACCGGCAGATCTTCCGCAAATTCATCCCGTGGCAAGTAATGAATATTTTCCGGATCAGAAAAACCAAAGGCATTTAAAGGATCCAGTTCAACACTGTTTTTATCACCTGTTTTCAGACCCATAATGGCCATTTCCAGCCCCTTAATCAGGCTGCCATCGCCCATCGTAAAAGTCATTGGTTCATCTGGTTCAGACGCGTCGGCCACCGGGCCATCCTTCATCGTCAAGGTGAAATGCATGGTCACGACCGTACCGGGGCCAATAGTTATTTGTTCTATGTCTGCCATAAATATCGTCTTTTAACTTTATAAGTAGTCTTAACTTGAAGTGATCACATTTTCCGCTGTTGATGGAACATTCATAATGATTTGTCCGATTGTCGTTTGTTCTTCCAGTCCTGATAAGCTTCCTGCAAAGCAAGAAATATCAATATAGTAGCCCCAATCGCAATGGCACTATCGGCGATATTGAATGCTGGCCAAAAACACTGGCCCGTTTGCATTAAACTGTAATACGAAAATCCAGGTAAACAGGAATCAGCCTGATAATAAAACTGGATAAAATCAATGACATGACCGAATAAAATTCGATCGGTCACATTACCTAATGCACCGCTTAGTATCAACGCCAGACCAATCGCACTGGTACGTTCATGCGATTTTAGTGTTTTCATCCAGTAAATCAGGGCCACACTGACAACAATGGCAATCGTGGTAAAAAACCAACGCTGCCACCCTCCAGCATCACTTAAAAAACTAAACGCAGCACCTTTATTATAGGCAAGGTATAAGTTCAAATTTGAAATAACTTCAACCGGATTGAATTTAATCAGAGCGTATTCTGCCCATTGTTTGGTTATCTGATCTAGAATGAATAACACAACCGTGATCCATAACCACTTTAACATACCGATTTTTTCTATTATGTTTTTACTGTTCACTATACTGTTTCTAATTTAGAATCCATAAAAAAGTGCTAAACAAGCCACCAACCATTAAGCAAATTCTCGCTGCTCACTATCACCTGAGATATTTTCAATACAACGCCCGCATAACGTTAGATGTACGCTATTGCCGCCGACATCTTTACGGAAATGCCAGCAACGTTCGCATTTTTTATGCTCAGAGGCGCCGACCGCTATCCAGATCTCGTCATTCGTGGATAAGGTAACATGTTGGGCCTCTTCAGGCGGCTCACCGGCTATAAATAATTCGGCCGATGAAGTAATCAGCACAAAGCGTAATTCATCGTCCAGGCGTTTTAACAGATCATAAATTTCCCGGCCACAATACAGTTGCACCTCGGCCTGTAAATTGGCCCCAATCTCACCAGCCGTACGAAGACGTTCCAGTTCCTTGTTAACCACATCCCGCACTTCGATGACCTGTTGCCAGTACGCCAGATCGAGGCCATTGGGATCTTTTTCGATCTCAGGAAAGTCATACCATTCGGTAAAGAAAACCGACTCACTCCGTTCACCGGGAACATACGACCATAACTCTTCAGCGGTAAAACTCATGATCGGTGCAAACCAGCGAACCATCGCTTCGACAATATGAAACACCGCCGTTTGTGCAGAACGTCGCCCCAGGCTATCGGCAGGCATCGTATAAACGCGATCTTTAATGACATCAAGATAAAAACTACCCATGTCAACCGCACAAAAATTATGAATCTTTTGATAGATCTTATGAAACTCAAATTTTTCATAGGCGTCGATGATTTCTTTTTGCAGTTCAAAGGCTCGCGATACCGCCCAACGATCCAGGCTCACCATTTTATCGACACTGACCCGGTGGATATCCGGATCAAAATCATTCAGGTTAGCCAGTAAATACCGACTGGTATTACGAATACGGCGATAGGCATCAGCAGTACGCTTTAAGATTTCATCCGAGACTTTAATTTCACCACGATAGTCAGTCGCACTAACCCAGAGGCGCAGGATATCAGCACCATATTGATTCATGACTTTTTGCGGCGCAACCACATTGCCTTTCGATTTCGACATCTTTGCACCTTTGGCGTCGACGACAAAACCATGCGTTAAGGCCGTTTTATAGGGCGCTCGACCATTCATTGCCACCGAGGTGACCATCGATGAATTAAACCAGCCACGATGTTGATCCGAACCTTCTAAATACAAATCCGCTACGGGATAGACCTGATACCCCTCGCGTTGATTCAACACGACAAAATGAGTAACCCCCGAATCAAACCAGACGTCGAGGATATCCTTTACCTGGTAATAATCATCGGCTTCGTCGCCAAGTAAATCTTTGATATCCATTTCATACCAGGCATCGCCACCTTCTTGTTCTATACGTTGAGCAACTCGCTCTATTAATTCAACGGTGTTGGGATGAATTTGTTCTGTTTCTTTATGTACAAATAAGGCTATCGGCACCCCCCAGGTACGCTGGCGTGAGATACACCAATCCGGGCGTCCATCCATCATACCGTTGATGCGTGCTTCGCCCCACTCCGGTAACCAGTTTGTTTCTTTTATTTGTTGCAATGAATCGGCGCGCAATTGCTTTTGATCCATACTGATAAACCATTGCGGAGTGGCGCGAAAGATGATCGGCGTTTTATGTCGCCAGCAATGCGGATAGCTGTGTAATAGCTTCTCGGCATGAACAAGAGCCTGTTTACGACGCAACACATCCAGCACATCATCGTTCGCCTTAAACACATGCTTGCCCGCAAACAGGGGCGTTCCTTCAACAAACACACCATTCGGGCCAACCGGGTTATCAACTTTTAACTTATATTTTTTACCAACAACAAAATCGTCCTGACCATGACCGGGGGCGGTATGTACACACCCGGTACCGGCTTCCAGAGTAACGTGATCCGCTAATATCATCGGTACTTCTCGATCATAAAAGGGATGTTTTAGTTTTAAGTGTTCAAGATCTTCTCCCACACAGGTACCGACAACACGAAAGTTTGTTACGTCATAACGCTTCATACAGCCCTCAACCAGATCACTGGCCAGGATCAAACACTCCTCACCATGACCGCCAGCACCTTCGCAGCGAATGATACTGTATTCAAAACTCGGATTAATCGCCACCGCCTGATTCGCCGGTAAGGTCCAGGGGGTGGTCGTCCAGATAACCGCAGACACGGTATCGGTTAAATGGGTGTGATCGATATGCGCCAGCCGCGTCTTCAAGGCCTCGAAATCGAGAATGGCAAAACGCACATCGATTGCGGGCGATTCTTTATCTTCGTATTCCACTTCGGCTTCGGCCAGCGCCGAACCACAACTGGCACACCAGTGCACCGGTTTGGATCCTTTGTGTAGATGGCCGTTATCAATAATCTTACCAAGCGCTCGAACAATGTCGGCCTCAAATTTGTAATCCATAGTTAAATACGGATTATCCCAGTCGCTGATCACACCGAGGCGTTTAAAATCTTCACGTTGCCCATCGACTTGCTTTGCCGCGTATTTTCGACAGGCATTGCGAAATTCACTGGCACTGACTTTTTGACCGGCCTTGCCGATCTTCTTTTCAACCTGAAGCTCGATAGGCAGACC
>QILH01000181.1 GCA_003233255.1 Gammaproteobacteria bacterium
AACGTGCCATCCGGTATGGTCATTTTTGCTAATCGATCCAGGACATCATGCTCAAGGGTCGTTGGCGCAACATCATCAAAAACTGTACTGAAGGTCAGACCCGTTCCAAGTGGCTCGGTGGTTGGATGATATTCGGTAATTGCACGGCCTAAATAATCAAACACCACGCGACCTGATAAAATCATCACATCCTGGGCAGGTGTTAGCTCACCTGCATAAATCGCTGAATCACGTTTCGTCTGGGTAAAGCGACGTAAACCGTCGATAAAGCTGACCGTATCAATTGTGTCGGCCAGGTTACGATAGCTATCAATATTTTTAGTGGTCGCATAGGAGTCCGAATACGGCGTTCTTGGATCGGTATAAGGCGAGTAGGCGTATTGAATAGTGACCTGGCCCGTACCTTGTTCATATGGCCCCGTTACCGTATTAATTCGGCCATAGACATCATAGGTCGTGCTTAACACATTATTATTTAAGTCTGAAACCGTTTCAACCGACCCATATTTATAATTAGGCGTCTGACGTGATACATAACCAAAGCTATCAGTGATTGAAATAATATGTGTCGCCACGACAGGATCATATTCGTAAGTTACTTTGAAGCGTTCAGCTTTATGGTTCAGTGGATCCTCGATTACTGACAAATTGCCATTAAGTTCATAAACAATATCTGTTGTTTGCGAATCTCCATTTGCCAGCAAACGTCTAACTTGCGTCACATTACCTGTTGCACAATCTACGTTTGCTTCACGCTCACGCATTACGACAGCATCGCCTTTAATCACTATCCGCTCGGCAACATTAACAATATATTTTTCGGAACAGGACGCATAAGTAATCACCGCATCTACATCATCTTCAGGCTCGGCATCGGCCGTGGTGATTATTCTAGATAAATTTCCAAATTGGTCGTATTCGAATATATGTGATGTCTGTAGTTCTACTGCAGCAGTTCCCTCGTAGAAGCGTTTCGTCACACTGGATAATTGAGGGAATCGAGTTTCTGTATATTTCTCTAATCCCACCACGCCAGCACCATCGGCAACCACTACAACACTAAAATCATTCAATGTCTCAGCAAAACGATTACCATTTTCATCAATCGTGACTTCCGATTTTAACAACCCGTTTTCGTAGTATGTGTCATTAATAAAGACACGTTCGACCGAACGATAAATTTTTGGCACAAATGATAAATTAAAGTTGGTAATACTCGTCAGCGTATCGGAGTTATGATCATGTGAAGTAACTTCTTTATAGCCATAGAATTCACGTTCCGCACGATCATAGACGCCATTTTTATAATCGTAGGACGTTACCGTGAAATCAGTACCATCACCGACCGTATCGTCGATATCAAAACCATCATAAACTACGGTATGACTTAATACCCAGCGATTTTGTGGTTGCTCAACCGTATTACCACTGCGCTTATAATCCAGATGGATCTCCGCACCGAGTGGACGCTTGACCGTCTTAAGCAGGTTCGTACGACCATGGTTATTGTGTTTGACCGTGACATTGCCGTTAGTATCGCTGTAGATGTGATCGGCATAACCATCACCATCAAAGTCACTCAACATGACATTGTAACCACCCAAACTGTCACCCTGATTGTAGCCAGGATTTAGTATGACGAAATAGGGTGTAAAGGGTATCCAGATCGTAATCGTAAAATGTGCACCCAGGTTGCGGCTGACAGTCGCATTTTCATTTATTGGACGCGCCATAGCACCGTTATACTGGTATGCAGCGGTGAAACCATTACCTTTGTTAAATCTAACGGTGATACTTTCTGCTGGTGACTGGATATCATCCAGACCAGAGTAGTTTATTGACTTAGTTACAATATCAACCAGGCCGTCGCCATTAATGTCAATTAGATCTTGCTCGCCGCCCGCTTTACTGATGGTTTGCGAGATACCGCCACCGAAGCTGTATGCCGGTGTCGTATAACCTGTAATTCCGCCACCCGCACCAAGATTAACACCAAAGCTCGCACTCTTTTCTGATCTTAAGTTAGAAGATGTGCCCCAGTTAATCGTGTCATTCGCAAATTTATAACCAAGATTCAATCGAGCTTTAAGCTGCCCACCCTCTGGTTTGACGTAATCGGGTAGACCATCGCCATTGATATCCAACAAGTCCCATTTGGTTGTGAAGTCACCCCGATTACCTGTGAGGCCTGCACTCAAATTGTATGATGCCTGCTCAGTGCTTATCGCTTTAAGATTGCCATCTGCATCACTAAGCTGACGGCTGGTGGTTGCGCCAAGATTAACGTTCGTGGAATTGCTCTCGCTCTCGCGAATACGACCAAATACACCAACATCAAACTGGCCATTATTAACCTGGCTTGAATCAAAACCACCATGCGGCAATGTCGCGTGGACTTTACCGCCACCTACAACATCGGGGTAGCTATCGCCATTAAAGTCAAAATAACCAACATCTGACCAGTTATCACCTTCGGTAATACCCGCTCCAAAACCTAATAATGAAATCGAGACGGCTTTTGCTTTTGCCCCACCATATTTTACAATACCTCTACTCCCTCCAAAGGTTGATCCATCAGGGAAATCAAGGAATTTCACACCCAGGCGAGTTGCGCTCATTCCAGTGGCACTTACCCAGGAGTCATCATCCTGACCCCGCCAATAAGTTGTCGACGCGAACGGCAACATACCAACAAATTGTTCATAAATGGGGTCATTATTGTTTCTGGGTAATCGTAAATTACCTTCAACTATGGCTTTTAGTTCCAGCTTTCCATCTGCACCAATGATCGGTAAACCTGTGGCATCAAGATTGTTACCGTTGTATTCACCAAACCACCAATTCCGGTACCCGCCCCCAAACGCCTGCAATCGTTCACGACCGTGATGACGATCTACCGGATATGTTTCATCGTCAACGCCACCGGTGTACGGTACATAAGCGCTAACCCCAACAAAGTCATAAGTATCTGCATGCGTTGCGTCAGAAGAGAAATATACACGATCGCCAGCCGTCAACGTCGCGTTAATCATTCCACCGCCACTGCTCATCGTGCTTCCACGTATCTCGATACGTTGCTTTCCAAGCAATCGATTATTTGTTTTAGCGGAGAAAGTTAGATCCGATACAAAGCCACCTGGTGGAGGATTATCAAGGGTGTCTATGCTTGCTTGAAAAGAAAAGGTAAATTGGCCGCTATAAGGTGCCACCCAGGGTGTATAAGGTTCACCGGTATTAATGCTATGCGGGTAAACCTGCGCCGACAAGGGTGGATCAAACGCTAGTAATGAATTTCCATTTTCATCGACAGGTCCTGGCTGCCCTTCTACCTCAATAAAGGTAAGTTTAGGACTAAATTCGATAGTCGACAGATCTATCCGTGTATCGGAATGAATCAAGACACCCACACGATCTAATGCTAGCGTATCAAAAGGAATGTTAACCGGAATAATACCAACAAAATCACCGCGTATAATGATCGGATCGGTATTTAACCTTTGTTGATTTACTCCTTCATCATCCAGGAAACGGACAATTTTTAATTCAATATCGTCAGACGTTGGCGCAGTTTTATTGAGTTCACCCGCTAATACAGCCTTACCATTAAACGGTACTCTAAAGTGTAATGCCCTGTCGCCAAAAGCATAGTCTTCTTCTGCTACATATTTATAAACCGGTACATTATTCTCATCGACGATACTGGTGTCGACATTATTGTAGGTAATCGTTGGATTAATTTTTATTTCATCAAACGCTCCATCCCGTAATGAATTGACCCGGAAATAAACCCGATCTCCGACCGCAACCGTACGAGTAAGTGGACCACCGTTACCATCATCAATGTCATATTCAAGCGTATCCAGTGCATCGATGGCCCTTTCGAATATTTGCGTGCCATTATGCTGTACAGCTACTTTAACGCCATCTGCAGTTTCATACGTCGAATCGGGTATACTCGCCAGGCTAATTTTCCCAGTAATAGTTATACTGCCAGCATATGGGGCAGTCCATTTTCTTATCGGATCAGCAAGATGGAAGTTTTTTTCCATTGCTATACGATCTTCTTCAGGATTTGTAACCATGCCACTTGCGTCCGCACTGGCACCCGGGCCAAGAGGTGTTGGACTGGTTAAATCAAAGACAGGTTCTCCATTAACGAGCTGATTAAAGAAAACTGTTTTTCCTGAAACAAAATCGACCAGATTATCGCCATTAATATCAATAAAATAGGAATTACCCCGAGTTCGAGTGTTAGAGACATCCCCCATTAATGATACCGCAGTATAAAACACCTGCGCGCCATAGGTTCGAGTTGTTGAACGCTCGCTCCCGAGAGCCGGCAGTCCTGCTACCAATTTTTCTGCTGCAAAATTCGGGCTGCCTGCAGGGCCGCCAGTATTTTGGCGATAAACATACGTTCCGCCTGACCTATAAACTTGATCCGCAAGTCCATCACCATTGATATCAATCAAAGAAAGCTTGGTCGTTGTCTTTGCAGAATCTCGACCGACCTTAAATCCACCTGATACTTCTTTGGCTCCGTTACCTATACCGCCATAAAAATGTACCTGTTTCGTTTCTATCGCATTTGCGCCAAAGGCGGTTGATTCTTCTGACGTTAGTAGACCGTTACCACGTTCAACCTTTGCACCTCCAAAATTCGTTGTATTTACAAACCCTTTGAGATTGGTGCCACTGTCTGCAACATCATCAAAGTACTCAAATGTATGGACATTAAATTTGTTGACACTGTCTTCAGCTAACGATATTGGGCTACCATCTTCACCATATTGTTCTATGTTATCTAACAGGGTTTTGTCGAACTGCCCTTTCTTATAATTCAAAACATAACTACGAACTTTTTCTTCGCCATCAGGGCCGTTCATGGTAACGAGAATTCTACGGAGCAAATCACCTGTTACGTTCTTAAATCGTCCACGTGCATCGATTCTTATATCCGAACGAGCTGGCTCACCTAGCTCGCGATCACGGATAAATTTAACTTTGTAAGCACCATCTGTCGTGCCATGGCCGGTGTAAGTTATTGTATCAAGATAGAGTTCGAAACCATTTCGATTGTCTTTCCATGTGTCTACAGGATTTATATCTGTATAACATGTTCTAGCTGGGTTACCTGCATCACAAACACGTACACAAGTATATTTTATATAATTATCATTCGTATCGCGTGTTTCACGTAATGCCCACTTAAAGACATCCCCTATCTCTGTTACCAACGTTGAATTGGTTGTTGGGCCATTAGTATTCGGCCCACCCCCATAAAATGAACGAGTGCCATTGGTTTGAATTATCTCCCACCAATAGTTATTTGGATGATTACCGTGACGAATGATCTTATCAAAATCACCTTCAACACGAGTATGGAAAATTTTAACAACCTCTCCATTAATCGTAGTGGTATTGTCGGTACGGAGCTTTAGTTCGCCGCGATGTGCGACTGGCGTGAGTTGCTGCCCATTAAGCATATAAGTTTCGGTCTCATACGTCGCATCATATCTTGGCACACCCCAACGGGTGTCAATGCTAACCGTCTGCACAGGGGCAAGGTTCCATCCCATACCAAGCCAACCATTACTGTTTGCAGAACTGTATACAAGTCCCAAACCCGGTTGCATGCCCTGGCGACCAGGGGGCACTTCAATCGGGTAACTTAAATTCGCATCACCGGTGTTAGAAACGTCAGGTGCTTCAATTAAATTTATTTTTGATGCTGGGTGCGCAGCCTCAAGATCCTTAAGCTCTGTAGACGCAAAACTTCTACCCTCGGGGTGATCCGGCACGGAGACTACGGCGTTGATCATGTCGGTAAAGTGATCGGTGTGCGATTCGATAAAGTCACCACGATCCTCGTCGTCGTCATCATCAAAGCCGTCGGGGCGCG
>QILH01000057.1 GCA_003233255.1 Gammaproteobacteria bacterium
CATTCTACGTCCTTCCAGGTCGTACGATGTTCTTTCTTACCTTCGACAGCATCGTTAAACGTATGATATGCAACACTGTCATAACCCGCTAAAGCAACACCATCCGGTGCATTTACAGGCCCGAACCAGCCCCAGGCCAACGGGGAGATACGCTGGCTGGTCACCGTAATAAAGGTTAAAACAACGAAACCGAGTATTACGACGGCTATGAGTTTTCTGGCTTTTGACATGATCTATATATCACTTTTGTAGTAACTGTTTATTTATACCTATAATAATCGAACAATTATCTGTCTGCGAGCAATTTCGTATATTTTCTATATAAATCAATGAGATATATTCTTCGAAATGACGCCAATTTAGTGAACAATATCTACTCAGGGGCAAATTTAGGGTCTAATTCGCGACCCCATATTTTGTAAGCATGAATAAGCAGGAGAAATGTCCCCATGGCCGAGGAATCCGACGACTTTCGCTATGCATTCGACATTCCCCACAAGAGCCCGGTAAAGCTCAATGGTGACAGTAAGATTCAGTTTAATTGCCACACTGGGGTGTCATGCTTCAACGAATGCTGTAAACAGGCCGATCTGACCCTGACCCCCTACGATGCTGACGCCCTATGATGTGCTACGAATGAAAAAACACCTTGGCATGACATCAGGTGAATTTCTGCAAAAACATACTGTGCCGTTCGAGATTGAAGGCCAGGGTCTGCCGGGCATAAAGATGCGCACTACGGATGATGAACCTGTTTGCCTGTTAATGGATGAAGAAAAGGGCTGCACGGTTTATGAACATCGCCCAGCGGCCTGTCGTTATTATCCACTGGGGCTTATGAATATCAAGGCCTTTAAAGCGACCGAAGAAGAACAATACTATTTCATCGTCAAAGAAGAGCACTGCCAGGGGCATAACGAAGACAATCAGTTAACCGTTGACGAATACCGTGAACAACAGGGCGTTAAGGAATACGACGACTATAACTGGCCATGGTATCAACTCGTGCTTAAGAAAAAATCATCCGGCCCAACTATTGGTAAACCTTCCAAGATGAGTCTGGATTTCTTTTTCATGTGCAGTTATGACGTCGATCGTTTTCGTAAATTTATCGTATCTCCTAACTTTCGCACCGTTTATGATCTTAAAGATGATTATTATACTACCCTGCTTGAAGATGATTTTGAGTTGGTAACATTTGGTTTTAAATTATTAGCACAAATTTTATTTGGTGATAAAACCGTGCCATTGGTTAAAGACGCTTACGAAAAACGTTATGAAGAACGTAAGGACATTATCGCGGCAAAATTTAAACTGGCTGACGAACTCGCAAAACAACAGGATCCAAATGAGAAATACATCGATGATTAACGATAATTTTTAAATTAACCTTCTAAAAAGGGGCCGATGGCCCCTTTATTGTGCCATCCAGTTACGTGTTACAGGCCTTTTTGTGTTGCCGAATCATATTGTTGAATCTGCTTCATGACTAGACCGATTGCATCCATATAGGGCACCGTACCTGCTTTGCGGATAATCTCCCGCCCTTCTCGGCTTAAAGCATAGGTAATAAAATCTTTCACTTTTTGATCCGATTGTGATCTCAGTTTGGTTACCAGATACAATGGACGATAAAGTACATAGGATCCGTTTTTAATATTTTCATAGGTTGGTGATTTGTCATTGAGTTTAAGCATCTTCACCTTACGCCGTTTTGCACTGCTAATACCAGTAGTACCAATTCCATAAATATTCTTCTGAATACCTTTTTCTAACGGCCCCGACGAACGTACGATATGTTTAGCCGCAGGAAATTTTTGCTCATAGTTACTAAACACTAATTCTCGTAATGTGCGCCCAACACCCGAAAACCGGCCACGTCTTACATACAATTCAATCGGTGCATTCGGCCCACCCAGTTCTTTCCAGTTTTTGATTTTGCCGAGGTAAATGTCTCTTAATTCTTTCGAGTTAATTGAGTTAACCGGATTCTTCTCGTGTACGATGACGACCAACGCATCCCAGGCAACGGGAACCTGATAAGCCTTACGCTCTTCAATGTGTCCTTCAATAATAGGACGACAGGCACCGCCGATATCAATCTCACCAGAAACGGCTTTGCGGATTCCTTTGGTTGCGCCACCACCCGATATATTAACCTTGATACCGGTCTTCTTTTCATAGGCCTTGCCTAATTCGGCCATAAAAGCCTTTTTGGTAATACCACAACCGGCCCACAGGATAGTACGATCATTCGATTTTGACCAGGCCGTGGTACTCAATATAGATGTCGTCAATGATATGATCAAAATAGCTAAAAAGCGCATGTCCAACTCCTTCCGTTACTATATTCAGTAAAACTAATGCTTATTTATCGGCGTTATAAGCGATATCTGAAGATATTCTCGTAATTTAAACATATTATATATATGGTTAATAGTCATATAACACCAACCAGTACGTATAAATGCACTAAAAGGGCCCGCAGGCCCTTTAATCCGGCCATCTATAGAGCACATTTAATTTTGACTGGTTTGGGTAAGCCCTTTTTCAGTTGCCGTATCATATTGCTCAAGTTGTTTCATCACCAGGCCCATCGCATCCGAATACGGAACCGAACCGGCCTTGCGAATCACTTCGCGGCCCTGCCGGGATACGGCAAAGGTGATAAAATCTTTAACCTTTCTATCCGCCGAGTGATGCCCACGGGTAACCAGATACAGCGGTCGATATAAAACATACGAACCGTTCTTGATGTTCTCATAGCTTGGTGATTTGCCATTGAGCTGCAGCATCTTCACCTTACGACGCTTGGCGCTACTGATGCCCGTCGTTCCAATACCGTATATATTGGACTGCACGCCTTTTTCCAGTGGACCGGATGAACGTACCACGTGTTTGGCACCGGGAAAGCCTTGCTGGAAATTAGCAAAAACGAGTTCACGCAACGTTCGCCCCACACCTGATATCTTGCCACGCCGAACATATAACTCGATAGGATGATCCCACCCACCAAGCTGTTTCCAGTTATTGATCTGACCTAAATAGATCTTCTGTAACTGCCGTACACTAATGGATTTAACCGGGTTTTTGGGGTTAACGATAACCACCAATGCATCCCATGCGACGGGAACCTGATACGCACTTCGTTCCTCAGGATGGCCTTCAATAATCGGGCGACAGGCGCCACCGATATCGATTTGGCCTTTAACGGCATTACGTATGCCCTTGGTTGCACCGCCACCTTTAAGATTGACTGTAATGCCGGTCTTTTTCTCGTAGGCCTTGGCCAATTCGGCCATAAAGGCCTTTTTGGTAATGCCGCAACCGGCCCAGAGTATACTTTTACTTGCTGCGTACGTGGATGCAGTTGGCAAACACAGTAGCAACGAGAAAGTGAATAGATAAATAGACTTCACCATGATCGTTTCTCCTCCGTTACACAACCTGCCGCTCCCTCAGGTTCTAACTTGATTAGTAATAAATTGTCCGTGTTGCCTGAAATATTTTTATAATTTTTAATTTCCAGGTATTTTATATAACTTCCATGTGGTCACCAATCATACTCTTTTATTATCCCGAAAACAGCGATATTTTAAGGGATAATAATTAACATTACTTATAATGTGCATTGATTCATAATCTAATTAAGTAACATGATATATTAGCTTGTACTAATATTTGGTATGCATTTAGGACTTATATATCAGTCTAATATAAGGAAACTCGGCGCTGTTAAGGATACCTGTCATCGTAAAAATTCGGGCGCACTGCACCTACCACGACAAGCAAAAACTTAACCGGAAAGATAATAAAACAAAGACGAAACCCTGAATTAACGAATGATTATGCGCGACGCTCGAACTTGTGCATTGACAGACTTACCATCGCTATCGATCAGACCCGCAACCCGATAGACTAAATACGATACGCCTGATTTTGTACCCCGAAGTTTGATGCTCGCGAGGGACAGCTGATCTTTACTCCCTCCGCTGTTGACTTCAAGGTTTATCTTCAGCACACCTTTGCCTTCTTCCTTGGCGATATCGATCGAACTTGCCTCTTCTCCCCCTGAGCCTTCAAGGTATTCAAGCATTTTCGAGTTATACAATACCTTAAAGGGCAGCGTTTCAAGTTCATGTAGCTTCGATCCCACTAACTTTACTTCAAACTCTTCATTCGCATTCACTTCATAAATAGGTTTGGAAAAATTTAATAGCGGTTGCGTTTTGATGCTGCGTTCACCACCTGCTAAATAAGGCGGTACATCTGTTGCATCTTTGCTGCTGGGTCCTTTTACCGTAGTCGATGAAGATGATGTGGGATCCCCCATTGCCATTTGGGTTTCTTCTACTTCAACCCCGTTTAACATCGGGCGTTTTTTCATGTAGGCAAACTTGGCCTTAGTGGAGAAATCCACCTTGGTGCCGGAATAAAACTCACGCAGAGACTTAGTGGGTTTATCCCAGCCCCGAACTATTCTTGGCGTAATCGTTAATAAAATATCCGTGCGTGTATTGGACAAATCTCTGGATTTAAATAAATTACCGACCACGGGTATGCTACCCAGGCCGGGTACGCTCGCCATGGTATTGCGATCTTCGTCGCGAATCAAACCACCAAGGATTGCCGTTTCACCATCGCGTAATAACATCGATGTATCAGCATTGCGAGTACCTATACTGAAGGCGGGTTCACCAATGGTTCCCAGGTTTTGGCCGAGCGCACTCACTTCTAAACTAAGTTTCACAGTAGAGGAATGATCCAGATGAATTGTCGGCTCAACCGTCAGCTTAATACCAATATCCGTGTAAGTAAATGTCGTACGTATCCCGGTGGCATTCTGAATGGTTGAGGCACGCAAAGGCACCCTGTCACCAATATGAATTTTGGCTATCTTGCCATTTAGCACACGAATCTTTGGATTCGCCAGGGTTTCTGCATCGACATCCTGTTTAAAGAAACGAAACGTGGTCGCAGGTAATGTTACCGTACCCGCTTTAAAGGCCGCACTGATCGAACCACCAACAGTAAACGATGGATACGATGCAGAAAGAACACTGCCCCAGTCAAAACCAAGTTGTTCGGCCTTGGTGCGATTGACCTCGAGGATTTCCACATCCAGAATCATTTCGGCCGGTTTGCGATCGTTGAGAGCAACCAGGTTTTCAACCAACGACATCATTTCTTCCGTACCACGCACATACAGGGTATTAAGGTGCTCATTAACGAACACATCTTTTATTTTAAATAAACCTTTGATCATCTTCGCCATGTCTTTGGCCGCAAACGAATTTAACTGAAAAGTACGAATAAGATAATCATCATACTGGCCATGTTTTTCGGCTGTATTAGGAGCAATCAAAATCGTATTATCGTTTAATTGCTTATAAAAGGTCTTGGAGGTGGTTAACATCAAATTCAAAGCCTGTTCGAAGGTGATATTTTTAGCCGTTATCGAAATGGGTGTGCCTTTCACCTGCTCATCGTAAATAATATTGATGCCAAACGATTTTGAGACAAAATCAAACGCGGTACGCACCGGGGTATTACGAAAGTTCAACGAGATGGGTTTGAGTGACGTAAGTGCAATCTTATGTTTGGATTTTTTGAGTATTTTGGCCTTTAACTCAAACATCAGATCGTAACCACCATCGTGATCCGGATAGGTGCTGAGCGCATCCTCGGTCAACACCAGGGCTTCCTGTAAACGCCCGGCCTCTTTTAGCTGAATGGCTTCACTCAAAAGACGATTCGCTTCTCGAATGGCAATTGCCTCGGAAATGGCACTACGCAACTTGGCGTGATCAGGCATTGCAATCAGACCGTGCTGGTAAAATTCCATCGCTTTTTCATAATCGCCTTCTTCAAGCGAGCTCAAG
>QILH01000260.1 GCA_003233255.1 Gammaproteobacteria bacterium
GTTTTCTTTTACCAACAATTGGTTTTTAAGCCCAAGTTCAGCCGTTCTACGACCAACCTGTATACGTAAAATCGAACTTACTACTACAAAAAGCAACATCAATCCCACCGCGATAATAGAAATCCACACCCACAGACGAGAAAATTTTTCAATTTCAATGTCAATCCATTTTCGATTGATAGCAAGATGCTGAGCTGGTGAAATTGAATCCATCGCTTTATTAATAATACTGACTAACTCTGGCCAATCCTTGCGGACGGCAAAAGAATGACCAGAACTATCAATTTCAGCAGGGGCCGCAATTTTTAAATTCGTCAAATTGTATTTTCGTATCATGAACGTGGCGGTTGCGATATCACCTAGAAAGGCATCCGCACGTCCGGTGGACACGGCTGATAATCCATCGTAGGTACTGTCGGTTGCAATAATTTCCAACTGTGGATGGAATTGTTTTACTGTTTCATGAATGAAATAATCCCTTACCACGGTCACTTTTTTATGCGACAAGCTATCCAGTCCAGAGATAACCGGGGAATCGCTACGGGTGTATATGACTACAGGGTATTTGAAATACGGCCTGGTGAAATTGAGGTAGTCTTTTCTTTCATCCGTGGGCGTCATCGCAGCAAAAATATCGATTTCTCCCTTTTTAGCGCGTATGAGCGCCTGACTCCAGGTTAAACCAGACACAACACGTATATTGATACCCAGTTTTCCACTGAGTTGTTTTACATAGTCGGCCGAAATACCTGAATAATTCCCCTGATTATCAATAAACTCGACGGGCGCAAAATCTGGATCGATGGCTAGACGAATTTCTTTGTGCGCTTTGAGCCATTTTTTCTCTTCCAGGCTAAGCAATAATGCTGGATCGACTTGTGCGTATAATGGAGCCGAGACAATACCGATCGTCAGTATCAAAAAAACCAAAAATTGAAATACACACTTGTAAAGCAAAGAAGATTTATATCTTAAAAAAAACAACGTAAACGCCGGGCTTCAGAAGACGATACTGGTTTTTTTGAAAATATCCCCCTTTTGCTTCCTGCAAGAGTCATAGTTGTTACCATCAGCTTTCACTTAATTTATCGAAATCAACCAAGCCGCATGGTTTCCGCATGTAGGTCACATTATAAATAGCAACCCATACAGTATAGTGCTGCTTACGATTTCTGCAAAAACAGTCCGTATTACCCTTTTTTTTATAGAGAAATAGAGCCTGGTTTGAATTTGCTGGACCTCAAACTGATTCTAAAAGATCGATTTAAGCAATCGGCACATTGAATGTTATTGAACGGTGACTGATAGGTGTTACACATGCTCGAAGGCCGGCGTACTTAACCTGACCTTGGTGTAAGAGAGTAATCAGGAAGATTCATTCATCAGCGAAGCATAGGGAATGCTGTCCGAAACGCGCAGTGGTTCCAGCAGTGCCAAACATGTGGAGCGATTACGAAGGATCCCGTTTTCGTTTGTAATTTCAACATCAGAATCTTATAGTTTACGCAAAAGATCCTTCATTTCATTCAGGATAACCGTTTCGGTTATCTCTTATCCCGAGTTCAGGTTACTTACAAAAAAAATGAGCAAAGATTCCTATCGTTACTATTTTATGTGTTCCAGAATACCATCAAGCTCGTCGTTGGAGTTATAAGAGATAACCAGCTTGCCTTTGCCGCCTTTAGCCGTTTGAAATTGAACCCGCGCACCTAATTTAGCTGATAAATCCTGCTCAAGACGTTGTGTATCAGGATCGGCAATTTTTACAGTCGATGGTTTAACGGCCGTGGGTGAGCTCACTTTCTTAACCAAACGCTCGGTTTCTCGCACAGACAGACCCTTATGCTCAACTTCCTGTGCTGCTTTAAACTGAGCGCCACCACGTAACCCCAGCAGGGCGCGGGCATGACCCATCTCAAGCTTGCCCTGTTCAAGCATGGTTTTGACGCCAAGCTCAAGATTGAGCAGACGCAACATATTGCTGACCGCCGCACGTGAACGACCTACGGCTTCCGCAGTTTGTTCGTGGGTTAAACCAAATTCATCGATCAAACGGTTAAGAGCCACGGCTTCTTCAATTGGATTTAAGGCCTGACGCTGAATATTCTCGATCAGGGACATGGCCATGGCGTCCTGATCATCGACCTCTCGTATCACCGTAGGAACTTCGTGCAAACCGGCTAACTGGGCAGCACGCCAGCGACGTTCACCGGCAATCAGCTCAAATCGACCGGGTGTACTCAGATTTGGACGCACCACCACCGGCTGAATAACGCCCTGTGCCCGAATCGAATCGGCCAGCTCCTGTAGTGCTTCTTCATTGAAATCAACGCGTGGCTGGTAGGGACTGCGATCGATTAAATCAACGGCGATTTCGCGTAAACCTGCGTCAGCTTTGTTGCCAGCAGAAGCATCCTGCGCTGTGCTGCTGCCCAATAAGGCATCTAAACCTCGTCCTAATCCACGTTTTTTCATAGCCGCTAGCTTAAAACAACCGGCCTGTAATTGCATGCGCTTTCAATGAATTGCCGGCGCATACCGCGCTCCGAGGGGTTCTTCGCCGGGCAAGATCCTTCACTCCATTCAGGATGACGGACTCTATTTAGTCAGGAATGGACTGATAAATTTTTGATCTGGATGGCTGTTGGAGTTTATTTTCGCTTTGGCGGAGGGCTAATTAACCTTGCTGAGCAGGGTAGCACCTTCATGTTTGCGCAGGATCTCACCGGCCAGGGCCAGATAGGCACGGGCACCACGAGAGCTTTTATCATATTGTATAATGGGCTTACCATGACTGGGCGCTTCGGCCAAACGAACATTGCGAGGAATCACGGTACGATAAACTTTCTTTGGGAAGTGCACCAATAGCTGACCGGAAACGTCATTTGCGAGATTGTTGCGAGGATCAAACATGGTGCGCAACAGACCTTCAACATTTAACTCTGAGTTCACCGTGGCCTGGATCTTGTTAATAGTCTCGAGCAGGGCGGTTAATCCTTCTAGTGCATAGTATTCACATTGCATTGGAATCATCACCGATTGTGCCGCCACCAGCGCATTCAGGGTCAACATATTTAACGATGGGGGACAATCTATCAGGATGTAGTGGTAGTTATCTTTTATCGATAATAAGGCATGGCGCAATCGAAACTCACGATTCTGGAACTCAATCAAGGCCACTTCGGCCGCGGTTAAATCCCCATTCGCGGGCAAAATATCAAACTCGGCCTGCTCGGCGCGAACAATAGCATCCTTGATTTGGCATTCATCCAGCAGCACATCACAGGAGGTCAGTTCCAGCTGGCTTTTATTAATGCCCGAACCCATGGTCGCATTGCCCTGCGGATCCATATCGACCAGCAATACCTTGCGTTTGGTGGCCGCCAATGAGGCTGCGAGATTGATGCAGGTGGTGGTCTTGCCCACACCGCCCTTTTGATTTGCAATGGCAATAATCTTGCCCATTTTCCTCACCCTGTTGCCTGTGTTTTTGAAATATCCAATAAGTATCGTGAGCCAGCAACGTCGGGGAGTTCAACCTCAATGGTCTGATTGACGACCACGGGCATGCTGACCTTTTCTAATTCTGATTTCAGTCTGGCCCCTTTCCAGGCCAGCCAGTGACCCTGTTTCGCAAGCAGATGCTGGGTACTATTTAAAAAGATATCCAGCTCGGCGTAGGCCCTCGAGACGATCAAAGCATAACCAGTGGCTGCTGTGAAGTCTTCTATTCGTGACTGTATCACATCCAGGTTACTAATCCGCAGGTCAATTGCTACCTGCTTGATAAACCTGGTTTTTTTGCCATTACAGTCGAGCAGGGTGAAGCTCAGATCGGGGCGGGCAATGGCCAATGGGACGCCTGGCAGGCCCGCACCGCTACCCACATCTAAAACAGGGCCTTTATCGATACAGGGCAGTGCCACCAGCGCATCCAGCAGCAGCTCCGTCACCCAGTTCGAGTCCGGGATCGAGGTTAAATTATAGGCTCGATTCCACTTCGCAAGTAAAAACAGGTAATCAATCAGACGGGCTTGTTGAAAACCACTTAGATCGATACGGAGATCCAGGCAGGCCTTCTCAAGCTGAGTAGCAAATCCCTTTGTCGTACTCAACGTAGTGTATCCAAAATAATTGGAATCAGGTACGCATTTTTGACCTGCAAATACTTTAGATAAAAATGCGTATCTGACCCCAATTATTTATTTTCCAACCGCCTTGCTGGTCAGCTTGTTTAACACACCGGCCATTTTAGTAAAAATTTTATCCTTATCCGCAATACCATGGCGTTTTTTCAAATAAGCTGGATCATTATAAACCAGCCAGACCTGACCATCGGCGTCTTTATATGCCAGTGCCTTCAAAGGTAAATCGATACCCATTTCCTGATTGCTCAACATCAACGGTGAACCCATTTTTGGATTGCCAAAAATCATGATCTCAGTATCACGCATTGGAATACCGACACCGTTTGCTTTATCACTGTGTTTCCAGCGTAACGCTACCGTTATACCTTTTTTAGTTAAGATATTTTCCAGGCGATCAAGCGTTACGGTGACCGAATGCATACTTTTCTTTTTAAGAATACCGTTTTCGCCCGCCGTTACCGAGCTTACGAATAGAGTGCAAAGCAGAATAAATAGTGTTTTCTTAAACATAAGCGGTTCCTCTTAAATTTATATATTCTGGACTATCCAGTTAATTTTATAATCGTAATAGTGCGCGAGTACAAGCTAACACAAGGATGGCGTCGCTAACAAAAATTATAGTGTCGCGTACGAGGTTATGACCCTGATTCTGCGGCCAGGTTCTAAGTAATTCTCAGGAAAGCACGTTTATTCATTGAGTATTCAGCTACCGGTTCATCTTCCCGTAAATTCCCACGGAATTTCTGCTCCAATTCAAAGGCCAATCAGGCCGACTGGCGAGTTTTGATCGCTTTGTGTTTTTTTAAATAAACCAGCAAGATCGAAATAGCCGCCGGAGTTATACCCTGGATGCGCGCCGCCTGACCCACCGTCTCAGGTTGAATTCGCGCCAGTTTCTCAGCCACTTCCGTCGACAGCCCTTTCACCTGATCGTATTGCAAATTCTCTGGCAAGCTGGTTTGTTCATGGCGTTGCTGCTTTGCGATCTCGTCCTGCTGACGATCGATGTAACCCGCATACTTAGCCTGTATCTCGAGTTGCTCAATGATGGTTTCGTCAGTTTGCATATCGTTAATACCAGCCAGCGCCATCACGTCGTTATAGCGAAGACCGGGACGGCGTAATAACTCCGACAACCGTGCCTCTTTTGATAACGGTTTTTCCAGCACATCGTTTTCAATCGCAGAATCGACCTTACCGGGATGCACAAACGTTGCATGCAGTCGTTGCTGTTCTATTGCTATCGCTTGCTGTTTTTCATTAAAGGCCTGCCAACGCAACTCATCAATCAAACCAAACTTGTTGGCCTGCTCGGTTAAGCGTAAATCGGCATTATCCTCGCGTAACAATAAACGATACTCGGCACGCGAGGTAAACATGCGATACGGCTCGTTGGTGCCGCGAGTAATCAGGTCATCGATAAGCACGCCGATATACGCCTCATCACGACGCGGTGTCCAGGTCTCTTTGCCCTGCACCGTTAAGGCCGCATTCATGCCGGCAATCAAACCCTGTGCGGCCGCTTCTTCATAACCAGTGGTACCGTTAAT
>QILH01000218.1 GCA_003233255.1 Gammaproteobacteria bacterium
GGGAAAAGTGCCCTGCGGGTATGTCGCAGATTTTTATACCTGGCTCAGACTAATAACTAAACCCGCTGCGAATAGCGACACCACAAACCCAACCCCACCCTGTCGCCAGAAGCGCTCATTATTCGTTGGGCAATCGCATATATTCGGTTGTAGATAATAAAAACCCACCACGGCCACGCCAACGAGGCTGACGCCGACGCTGGCATAGGCGATCGAGCTAAAATTTAATCCAACGATTAACATCCACGGTATAAAAATAATCGCACTGGCCTGCACGGTGCAGCGGGTCCATAAGACGATGCGGTTCATGTTGGGGAATTGATGATGCAGGCGGGCCAGACCGATCATGCCGAGTTGTGCGGCGAAGCTGACGGTGTAGGGAAAATACAGTTCGTTAATGCCCTGGTCGCGTGCGATGAACAACCAGAACATGCCCGGCAGGGTGAGTGCGATCACGGCCTGGGCATCGTGGATGCGTTCTGTATTTTCTTCGGTCTTGGGCGACAATACGTGGTAACTGATGAACACTAACAGCGCCGGTACGAACCATGTCCAGTCGCCGGCAGCCCAGATTAGATAACCCGCCAAAGCGGCGGCCATGGTGGCGCTGTCGTTTAAGGTGGTGCGTTTTCGGTATAAAAGAAAAATAACAAACAACGCGAGTATCACGACTAAACGGATCGCTAACTCTGGCACACCCATGTCCATGTAGACTTTGAGTAATAAAAATCCGCCCAGTGGTATAAATAAATTATCCAGTCCTTTCCAGGCGAGGGCTTCAATGTACATCACCAGGATGGCGATGATCAGGGCAATCAATAAGGTTTCGGTACGGCCTACTTCGGTAAACAATAACAGCGGGATTAAGGTGGCCAGTAAGGCCATGGTGAAAAAGGCGATCGAGCCTTCGGTGCTTTTCACGCCGTCGCTGGTGGTGTATTTGATCTCGCCATAACGCACTCCGATCAGGGCGGCGACCGCGTCGGCCAGGGTCAGAATCAGCACCGGGATGATGTACAGGATCAGGTTGCCATCACTTAAAGCAAAGATGATTGCAATCGAGATCGGGAAATAGATCTCACCCAGCGATTCGCGGGCGACGCCGTGCACGACGTTGCTGATGGATTCGGTTTTTATAAACTTGACGCCGAGCAGACCGATCACGGCCAATGCCGCCAACACGCTCACCGGCCAGGCGGAACTAAACAACCACGGGAAGCTAAGTGTCACCAGCCCCATGCCCATGTGCAATAATTTACGGACTAATTCGGGGTGGGGTTGTTTTGATTTTTGAAACACCGCTAAGGCGCCGATGAGGGCACCAAGCAGGGCCAGGACGATGAAGATTCCAAGCCATGGGTTCAATGGACTCAAGACTAGATCACCTCTTCGACAATAAACTTGCTGTAGAAAAAGGCCTTGTCTTCCAGATGTAGATTGGCCGAAAACGCGGGCAGCGGTTTGAGTCGGTCATGATAGCTTGTTGGGGCCTCGCGGGGCGCCAGCATGTTCCAGTAGGCCAGCCGTGCGCCGGGGGCACCGGCCTCAATGAGTTTGTCTAAAAGCGTGGTAAAACTGTGTTCGGACATGTACTCAAAGATGTCACTGAGATTATAACCGGCGATCGCATTGGCTCCGGCCTCTTCTAAATAGGCCTCGATCGAGGACTGTCGCCATTCGAGACGGTCGAGGTTGTTTCTGATCGCGTCAAAGTTTTCTTCGCGCAGCGCAAAGGGTAAGGCGTAGGGGTGTTCGCCGGTGAGTATCCATTGCAGGTATGGATTTTCTAATGGGTTGAGTTCGGTCAGGGCATGTTTGGCCCGCTCTAGAATTCGATCCGATACGCTACCTTCGACGTACTGGAAAAAACTGGGGTCGCGGCCCATGCGCCCCATTACGAAACGGGAAAAAAACACCTTAAACAGGATGCGCCAGCGCCAATTGTTCCAGACCTTGTTATAAAAGTTTTTACGATAGTCAATATCACCGCCCGAAATTAATTGCTCGATGGTTTTCCTGGAATGGATTAACGGGATGATCCTGTTTTTAAATAGAGCAAAGTAGCGTTCGAATTTTCCGGCGCCGCCGATGCCCTGTGCTATTTCGGCGCTTTTACTATCCCAGAAGGCCTGTTCGTGTTTTTCTAGAAGCGGTCGGCAGCGTTGGTATAAGTTAGCGCGCTGCTGGCTGGGTCTTGAGCCGATGAGCTCTAATAGTTCGGGGTGGGTGAGTTCTTTGTAGGCGGCGACTCTCAGCGCCAGACAATTTAGCTGGGTGACATTAAGATCCACCGCGACCACGCGTTCGGGGGACTGACTTAAGATTGCCAGCGCGTTATCGCCGGCGGAGGCAATGGATAAATAGATGCCACCTTTATTGGGTTGCAGGGCCTTCACCAGGATATCGGCGTCTTCCCAGCATTGGGCGTAGCGGATTAGATCGAATTCGGCGCGTGCTTCTACTTCTGATGACATTTAACGAGCTCCCCTTCTTATTATTGTCTTCTTTTTATTTAAAAATATATGTCATTCCCGTAGAGAGTAGAGAAGAGAATCTAAATATATATGGATTCCCTTCTCCAGGGAAATGACGAGGTTAAAAAGATACACCGTCATAAAAACAGGTATGACGATATACGATTTTAATCTATTTCCTGTTCGTAGGTGCCTCGTTTCGTTGGGTCAAAGTTGTTTTCGATTTTTGTCGTTGATGTGAAATCGTCTTCGTCTGGCCCGTCGAGATCAAAGTCATCTTCGTCGTTCTTATCGTTATCTGATTCTGTATTTATTTTGCGTACGCTGCCGAGTCGTCCGTCCATTTCAACCCAATCGCCGTCTTTGAGCCAGTCGGTGATGCCATCGAGTGAGACGACGGCGGGGATGCCCATCTCTCTGGCGACAATGGCGGAATGCGATAACAGGCTGCCATGCTCAACTAACAAACCCGAACACGCCGGGAATAACATGATCCAGCCTGGGTCGGTGCGTTCGGCCACCAGGATCTCGCCCGGATGCAGCTCCACCCCACGTGGATCGCGTACCACTCGAACCTGGCCTCGGACTACGCCGGGACAACAACCAATGCCGTTGATCTCGTCGCCTTCGACCGGTATCTTTTCACGTTTGGACTGGAAGTCATGCCCATGATAGATAATGCCGCGGGTTTCAAATCGATCAGACGGCTTGACGGTATTTTCATACTCACTAAATTCCTGTTTGCGTAACTCGATCAGCGCGGCTAAATTATGCGTGCTGGAGGTGCCTTCGATGTAGCAGACGATCTCGCCAACTTCTAAATAAAAGATATCGCGCGGTTCTTTTATGATGCCAAGATCGCGCAAACGGAAGCCGACTTCGACAAAGATGTTTCGGATGCGCCCAAATACCCGGGTGCGCTCAAAGCGCAGATTCTCTCGATCCGATACCCGTTTTCGCGCATTTTTGAGTACCCAGTTAAAGATCGTTTTGCGGATAAAGGCACCAGCAAACAATTCACTCACATGATCTTCGGCTAAATGACGTTGCTGACGATTTTTTTGTTGTTTCTCGGGATTGGCCTGCAGGCGTTTCGCCATATGTCCAATCGAACGTAAAACAGGTAGTGGATTATCGTGCAGAGTCGGGCTTTCCAGCTTTAATTCATCCAGGCAGCGATCACCAAATTTTTTCAGGTAGGCATAATATTCGGCATAGAACTCCTGATAGTTAGGCAGGCGTCGATAGATATCCAGCACGCTGCCATCGCATAATAGATCGATTAATTCAGGATAAAGGAAGATCATCTCGGCCATTTTGCGGATGCGTTGTGCGGGTTCGGCACTAATGATGTCGCCCTCGCCAACCAGTAAATCATTTTGCAGGGTGCCATCGGTGTCTTCACACCATTTTTCGGTCAGCTTTCTTAACACGCCATAAAAGATCATCGCAAAAAAATCATTGATCAGCGGCGCATCCCAGCGTTTTAACAACTGACGCTCCAGAGCATGGTAATATTCGATTAACTCATCGGCACGCTGGTGCTGAATGGATATGTCCGGGGTGGCTAAGGCCTTGTTTAAACGCTTGTAGAATTTTTTGATCTTGCCGGGGATTAAAAAATGATTGAGCACTAAACCAGATAGCGTCGAAGACAGGCGTATACCATCGCGAATCCGATCCCACTTTGAAGTCGGTTTAACAATTTTGTTGATCACTTCCTCGGGCATGGTTTCCTTCACACCCATCATCTGTTCCATAAATTTACGGTTCATCTGAAAACCGGGTAACAGCGCCAGCACCTGATACCAGCTGATCAGGTTGTAATAAACCTGACCGCGAATCAGGCCCAGCATGCGCGCAAACAGATCGTCATTCTCGGCAATGAGCTTTTTTGGCACACGCATCATGTGACAAAATTCCCGATACACCGAGGTATAGGCACGACTGGCAAATGAAAACGTTAAGGGCGTGGTGACGCCACGATAACTCTCGGCGATGTTGCTGTTGTCCCAGATGATCAGGTTGGCATCGGGGTCGACCATCTGTTGAATCGAGGTAATGGGGCGTGACTGTAAAAGATAAATCCTGTTTTTAAATCTTGCCCATTCGATATCCTGCGGGCAATTAAAATGTTTCTCACTGCGCCGCGCAATGCGAGCGATCTCTTTGACTTCCTCATCACTTAATACTGACTGGTTGGCCCGTTCTTCATCCAGCTCGACCAACTTAACGCCTTCAACACCGCTCGGATCCATGACATGCGCCTGGCGTTTATTGGCAATCTCGCATTGGGTAATTTCTTCGAGACGATTTACATAATAGGTATCGGCATCAACATCCCCCGACACTAACGCACTGCCTAATCCATAGACCGCACCGACCACCGACGTAGCACGTCGACCTGAAACCGGATCGGCACTGAATGCGACTCCGGCGGCCTCGGCATTGATCATCTTTTGCACTAACGCCGCAGGTGGTGGCGGAGGCAGGCTCAGATTATTTTCCCTGCGATAAGTATATATTCTTTCGGAAAAACCCGACCGCCAGACCTGTATTATCCTTGTGGCTAGCTGTTGTTTATCAACAAACAATACGCTTTCTAATTGGCCAGCAAAGGAGTGCTCAGCGCCGTCCTCATCACTCGCCGATGAACGCACAGCAACTAATTCATCATTTGGGCATAAGTCTGATATGGCGTTATGCAGTACGGTCATGACTTTAGGCTTGATAGTGAGCTGGGTTAATGAACCTTGCAGGCTTTCATAACTTAGCGTGGAACTGGATTCTAGCCACATTGACTTAAATTCATCCGTCAGGCTTTCGTAAAATTCCTCGGGTGTGATCACAAACCACTCGGGAATATTAAAATTGGCCAACTCTAAATTTGCCAGGGCACGCGCCTTACCGCCAATATTTAGATCGTCAGTAATATCATTAGAAAAATAAATCATGTTTGTTACTTCATGGCTTCTTTATATCAATTTAAAATAGAATAAACC
>QILH01000107.1 GCA_003233255.1 Gammaproteobacteria bacterium
GGTCTTCCCGTGGCGAAGCGCTTCCATTTAATAAATCAAGAATCTGTAGAATACCAGGGCCTTTATCGGCCTCATATTTTTTCGATGGTGGTACGCCGAGAGCTTGACAAATGTCCTCCTGAGGCAGTCGGTAGAGCACTTCATTACGCCAAAGCCTGTCAAAACGCTCCACTATAATGACTGGTTCATTATCAAAATGTTTTACTTCTGCTGTTGCTGAACTAAGACCAAACTCTTCACATAAATTTAGACAAAACCATTCATTCCAGGGTGTATCTGAAAAATCGGCACCATTAGGACCTTCTTTCATCGCAGGTTTAAAAATATGGGACGTTGGTGTTGGGCCAAGAGGTACTTGCCAACTATTTTGAATACGAAGAAAAGCTGTTTTTTCCTGCATACCGGCAATAGATATTCGAAAATCATCCGTGTCAGTCCTCATTCCAAGAGGGTTTGTTGCGAGAGATGCAATGCGATCAGCAATTTCTTCATCATTAACCGGGCGATAGGACATTTGTTCTGGACTGCCCGGGACATCCCCTTCCGGGAAAAATCTTAATGCGCCAACACAATCGCGACCAATTACAGCTAGTAAATCAAAAATTTCCGCACTGTCAGCTTGTTCTCTTGCTGCGATTTTGTCTCTGATTGTGGGGTCATCTGGAAGCAATCCGTCAAAATAGTTGTTAGCATCATCGCCGGTCCAATTTCGGTCAGTTAGTGGCATCGATAGTGAGATCGGAAAGGCTATTGTAGAATTTAGCCATTCATCACCATAACGGAAGGATGTTGCACCATTTGGCGCACGCCGATATTGTCCAACCTTGCTGGTTCCGACATAAATATCCAGAATACGCTCCTTTCGCTTACGTCCCATGTCCTAATACTCCGTGGGATCGAATTCTGCTTTTTTACGCGGCACGATGCTTATATCCAGGTCCAATGCCGCCAGTATTTTTAATATCGTATCGAGTGTTGCGCTGCCTGTGCCGTTTTCCAGGTCTGAGATCAAGGCTTGTCGCATGGATGCCTTACGAGCCAGTTCAGTCTGGCGTAGTTTTTTACTCAACCGTGCTTTTCTGATGACAGCACCAAGTTCTTTGCTATTACGAATGATCATGTTTTTTTCTGATATATACGCAAAATCGTATAAAAGGATAATATACGCCAAACTGTATAATGTCAATATATACGACTAATCGTATAAATCCTTACTAATGGGTTTTCCGGTGGAGAATCTGTTGTATCGTCTCTAGCCCGGAAAATTCATAAATTATGCACGATCTCGCTTGCCCATTGATTCCACAAGGAATATTCACCCTCAAGGGGCACCGAGGTCCTCAGTCGCCCGGAATCATTGGACGCCAGGTTGCCTAAATACAATTATGTATGCAGTCAGTTCAAGATGGAGTTTTGCGGGGATTAGTTGTGCATTGTTATGCTTCGTGGTGCAAAGTCCTGCAACGGACGACCCATAAGTTGTTGAAAAATATAGAAATATAAGTCACCAATTCTTCTGAAAATCCTCGTGTCGGTGCCGAGCGCGGACCCCGGGCGCGGATCGAGTTGATTCCGCCCCTGGGCACCATTTTTATGCCTCCACAACCGTTCATTTACTTTTCAGGTAACTGGATAGTTAACAGGTATACTGTCTCTCGAATTTCTTTAGAGAATCATTTTCACTCTTTTTAAACATCACGATATCGGGAGATAGTCGCGCAACAGACTGCTTGCAATCCGATAATGCATTGAACTTATTATTTAACAGGCCGTAAATCATGGCGAAGATTTTTCAAAAAGGCCCTGCGATAAAGCAGGCTGAGCGTAGTAGAACGAACTTTGAAGTCAAAAACACCTTGCGTCTGGGTACCAGGAAGGCACCGGCACAAATCAGTGTTCAAACCCAGGAGCGCAAACAAGAGCTGGCAGCCGTTTTTGCAAAAAAAGGCTGGGCCTGTGTTATAGAAGTCAATTCTGAGCAGGATGAAAATATTCGTGATCTGGAGAGTCTGCAAAACATAAAGACCAGAGCCGTGAGCACCAAAAAGGCCAATCGTAATGATCCCTGTCCCTGTGGGAGTGGCAGGAAATACAAGAAGTGTTGTGGGGCGTAATGTGTGTTATCTCGCCCCTGGGCACCAACCTTAATTGAACACTACAGCTTTTCTTTGCTAGCGCAAATATTAAAACCTTAACCATAACGGTTGCTGAATGTGCTTACGCACAGGCGCCAAATTTCGGCTATTAAATAAGCTATGCGAAGACTTCTCGTTATTCCCGGCCTGCTATTCGGGTTGTTGTTTGCGGGCGGCGGCTTTTTTATGCTGTCTGAAACCGCGTTACCGATGTGGCAAAACTGGCAGAACATGCAAAGTTGGCAGCCCACTGATGCCCACCTGCTATCGTTCACTTCCGCGAAAAACGATACCCGCGTGCACTACCGTTATGATCTTGGTGGTGTCAGTTACCGTGGTAACCAGTTGGGAGTGACTGCATTTAAAGACAACATTGGCTCTTGGCATCGGGACATGCAAGCGTTTCTCGGCCGCATAAAACGCAGCGGCGACTCGCTGCGGATCTGGGTCAATCCGTTTAATCCCGCACAAGCCGTTATCGACCGCGATATGCGCTGGGGTTTGTTCGCATTGGTCAGCGGTTTTTGCTCGATTTTCATTCTCATCGGCCTCGCGGTGCTCTACGCCAGTATTCGAAGTTCGAACCAAATTCCGGCACGCCGACGGCCGTCTTTATGGGACCTGCGCAAGCGTTGGCAGCAGGCGCAAGCGGAAGGATCCTCCGGCCTGGGATTTCTGGAGTTTTGTCAGCAGCTTCAGGCTGAATCTCAGGCGTCTGTGCCGGGCGATACCCCGCCGACCGATTGGCAAAGCCGCAAAGGCTGGGAAGATGCCCGAATAAAATCCGCTGCCGCAAAGGGAGTGTTGTTTTTTTGGGGTTTCGCGGTTGTCTGGAACACAATCAGTGTTCCCGTTACGTTTGTCCTGCCGCGCGAATTGCAGCAGGAAAACTATGCCGCGCTGCTGGTACTGTTATTTCCGGCAGTGGGTCTGTTTCTCATCTACAAGGCAATTCACCGCACTCTGGAATACCGCCATTTCGGCCGGGTTTTGTTCACTATGGACCCTTTCCCCGGTGCGATAGGCGGGCATGTCGGCGGCCATATCCAGGTCAAAAATCTGGAATATCGGCGTGCCAGCGAAGCGCAGACTTTAGCCGTAACACTGGAATGTGTTTACAGCTACGTCTCCGGCAGTGGTAAAAATCGCTCGCGCCGTGAGACGATCAAATGGGTCGAACGCGGACGACCCAAAATCGCCAATGCACTCGAAGGCGTTAACCTGGTGTTTCGTTTTGACGTGCCGCAAGACTTGCCGCAGGCCGATGTCGAGCAAAGCGGCGCCTATCACTTCTGGCGCTTGAGTGTGAGCGCCGAGGTTCCGGGTATCGATCTGAATCGCAGTTATAACATTCCGGTGTTTGCGACGGCTGAGACTTCACGTAGCATCAGTCACGATATTAGCGCCCAGGCAAAGGCTGCGCGAAAAAAGGAAGCCGATGCCGCGGGGCTCGCAATGGCCAGTGGTCAATTCGATATCGAAGGATTGTCACGCGCGATGCGCTTGCGTCAGGAAGGCAATCGAATTCACCTCAAATTCCCGATGTTCCGCAACAAGTTTCTAACGCTGTTTGGTGCGATATTCGCCGCTGGTTTCGGTTTTGCCAGTTACTCGATGGTCGATATGATGAGTGGTGGCGGTCTGTTTGGAATATTTATCGCAATCTTCAGCATCCCGTTCTTGCTGGTGGCACTGGTGGCGGCCTGCGCCACCGTTTACCTGCCGTTGAACAATTTGAGCGTCAGCATCCAGCCCGGCGAGGTTTCAGTGCTGCGGCGCTTATTGGTCTTCCCCATCTACCGCCGCCAATTTCAGCGAGGCGATATTTCGCATCTGGCGATCAAGCGCTCGGGAAGCACAGGGCAAGGTGCCGATAAGATCGAGCATTATAAAATTCATGCCGTCGATACCGGGGGCGCCAGGGTAACCCTCGCCGAAGATATCGATGGTGAAGATGTGGCGAAACATTTTCGGGATTTCCTGGCACAGCGTATTGGTGTGGCGACTGAGGGTAAATAGGTATGCAGTCCCCGGAATCCCCGACCCGTCTCTGACAGAAAAAGGTCTGACGGCCGAGTCACTTTTTCTCTCGGTGCCACCGTTACAGATTTTTGTAGTTTACGATCGATCGACCATCATCGTGCATCGCATCATTCCGAGTACAGGAAGATCCGATCATACCTGGCGCAGTGTTTATCTTTACCCCATCGGAGATAAAACCTTAACCGAAAAAGAGTTACAGGACTGGATCGATATCACCTACAAATATGTGAGGAAGACGGTCCGGTATACGAGAATCTCCAGCGTGACAAGCTGTCGCCAGTGACTAATGACGGTGACATTTTGTCGCTGGTTTGAGAAACAGCAGCGCGTAAATTTTTTGAAACCTGGGCTCAAAAACTGGGTAATCAGTAACTAATAAAGAGAATAGACCACGATTAAATTCGCCTGAGACATAAACGTGATCTTTCCCCTGTTATTTTCGAGTTAACCATAATAAATGAGTCCTCTTCTACATTTTTTACCTTACTATAAGACACCATAGTTAAGTAATTATGTGGGGAGACTTGCATCGCAATCTCGAAAGGTAAATCGACAGGCTGTATAAGGTTAAAGACATGACGTCTAACCATTTTGGACAATGGATAGATGAAACATTTCTCGATCTCGGGCGGCATCTTCGCTGGTCCTATTTGCCTCCGTTGATGGTTTATCTCGCGGCCGGTGTTTCCGGGCTGACCGCAATTGTCGGCACATTTTTTATCAAGGAGTACCTCGATCTTTCCGCGGTATTCCTCGCTGGTTTAGCCTTTTGGGCGGGTATTCCCTGGACACTCAAGATACCGCTCGGCCATCTGGTTGATTTGATCTGGAGATGGAAGGCTGTGCTTGTTTATCTCGGCGCCGGTCTTATCGCGCTCAGTATCGGGATTATGTACGGAATCATTGCGCATACCCATGCAATGGCCCAGTTCCTGGAGATCGAGGTATGGTTTGTTATTAGTTCCATCCTGGCGCCGACAGGTTATGTTTTCCAGGATGTCGTAGCTGATGCCATGACGGTGGAGGCAGTGCCCACCGTCGACGAGCATGGTCAGCCTTACCCGGATAGTGAAATCAAGCAGATGCATACTGCTATGCAGACACTGGGCCGTGTGGCGATTATTAGCGGGTTGATCGGAGTCGCCGTGCTCAATATCACAATGTTTTCAGGCGTCGAGGACATGTCGCAGGCCATCAAAGTCTCGATCTACGCCGATATTTATCTTCTGGCCCTGATCATCCCTGTGATTTCGGTAATCGGCGTCACACTTGGCGCAATATCGATTCGACTCCGTGCTCACCGTCTGCGCCGGCAGGGTATAGATGAAGAAAACATCGAAAGTATGCTGTTCGCGCACACGACGGTAACCGAACCCGATTGGTGGATTCTTGGTGGCAGTATCGTCTTTGTAGTGTTTACCTTGATTATGGGGATTAGCCAGATGCCACTGGCGCAAGAAATCATATTTCTCGGTTCCATGTCTATCGTTCTATTCATTATGTATCGGTTGCTGCTTGAGCTAGAGCCGGCTATGCGTAAAACTCTGTTAGGAACAGCCGTAATTATCTTTGTCTTTCGAGCCGTTCCGCTGCCCGGGCCGGGTGCAATCTGGTTTGAAATTGACGTGCTCAAATTCGATCAGCAATTTCTGTCAGTATTGTCCCTGATCGGAGCCGTATTGACTCTGACCGGTATAGTGTTACTTCGCCCTCTAATGGGAAAGCGATCAATCGCTTATATTGTGATTCTTTTGACAATCGCTGCCGGCGTCCTGTCGTTACCTAACATCGGACTATTTTACGGTCTGCATGAGTGGACTGCAGCAATGACCGGGGATATCGTCGATGCGCGTTTTATCGCCACAATCGACACCGCCATCGAGTCACCGCTGGGTCAGATTTCCATGATTCCAATGCTGGCCTGGATCGCAAAAAACGCGCCCGAACATCTTAAAGCTACTTTTTTTGCGGTTATGGCGTCCTTTACCAATCTTTCGCTTTCAGCCAGTAGCCTGGGAACAAAATACCTTAATCAATTTTTCACCATTACCAGAGAGGTTCGTGAACAGTTGACGGACAAGGTCAATATTCTCGCTGATTACAGTGACCTCGGTTGGCTGTTAATTACTGTGGCGCTTATCACCGTTCTGCTACCTTTGGTTACCATTGCGTTGGTCCAGAATTCGTCACTGCGTACACAACAGTAAATATTGTTCAAGTGAAACCAAAGGGATCGGAGGATAAAAGGGGACGATTAAAAAATTAATCCCTCCGTCCCCCTTTACCTCTGTCTCGATCAACGCACTCACGCTTAATTAGCCAAAAAAGGGAAGTTAATCGTTTGAATAAGGATAAGACGCCATATATGGCAAATTGACATTCTCCGAATAATTACCTAAAGTGTCTAATCAGGCTAATTTTATGCATAAAAGCTGGTTAAGAAGACAGAATAGGCTAATTATGAAGTTAACCAATGAGTGTTCAGATGATGCAGTACTAAAGGAGCTCGGTAATCGCATCGCACAA
>QILH01000172.1 GCA_003233255.1 Gammaproteobacteria bacterium
ATTACCCTGGATCAACCGCTGGCCGTCGAACGAGCCATTACCGCCCTGCATACAGAATGTCCTCGCGTACCTATTTTTGCACGTGCGCGCGACAGTCATGATTCAAAACACCTACACGAGCTGGGTGTTGAAACAACCATCCCAGAAACACTCGAATCAAGTTTGCAATTAGCTGCCACTGTTTTATTCCGGCTTGGTATCAAACAGGATGATGTCAACGAAATCATCGACGAATTTCGTGATGAAGATTATCAACGCATGGGCGAAGAAACCAGGCATGAGGACACAGCATGAAAATCGGGACACCATTATCTGAAAATGCAACCCGTGTTATGTTGCTCGGCAGTGGCGAGCTGGGCAAAGAGGTTATTATCGCCCTGCAGCGTTTTGGTGTCGAAGTGATTGCCGTAGATCGATATGAAAATGCGCCAGGGCATCAAGTTGCGCATCGCGCCCACGTCATCAACATGGCGGATGCAAGTGCGTTGCGCCAGCTTATAGAATTAGAAAAACCTCATATTATCGTGCCTGAGATCGAGGCCATCGCCACCGACGAATTAGTAAAGATTGAAGCAGAAGGCCTGGTCGAGATAATCCCGACTGCTCGCGCCGCGCAACTCACTATGAACCGAGAAGGCATACGCCGTCTGGCCGCGGAAGAATTAAGCTTACTGACCTCAAAATTTCAATTTGCAGATTCATTCGAAGACTTTAAGCGCGCCGTGGACGAAGTTGGGATTCCCTGTATTGTAAAACCAGTTATGTCTTCTTCGGGTAAAGGGCAATCATCTATAAATTCGGAACAGGACATTCAAGCCGCATGGGACTATGCCATGAGTGGCGGCCGAGTAAGCCAGGATCGCGTCATTGTCGAACAAAAGATCGACTTTGATTACGAGATCACCTTGCTAACCGTACGCGCTAAAAATGCGCAGGGCAAAATAGAAACCACCTATTGCGAACCCATTGGCCATATCCAACAACAGGGTGATTACGTTGAGAGCTGGCAACCACAGGCCATGGGCGAATCTGCGTTACAGAAAGCCAAAGAGATGGCATTACAGATCACCGATGCATTAGGCGGTCGGGGTATCTTCGGTGTTGAGTTATTTATTAAAGAGGATCAGGTCTGGTTTAGTGAAGTCAGTCCGCGCCCACATGATACCGGTATGGTCACCATGGCCACCCAGGCGCAGAATGAATTTGAATTACATGCCCGCGCAATTTTAGGACTGCCAGTTTCCACGGCGTTACGCAGTGCCGGAGCCAGTGCCGTTATTTATGGTGGTCATGAAGCCAAAGGTATTTATTTTGAAGGGCTGGAACAGGCCTTGAGTATTCCGAACACTGATATACGGTTATTTGGTAAACCAGAGTCCTTTACTCGTCGTCGTATGGGGGTGGCCCTGACCTACGCCGATGACATCACCACCGCACGTAACAATGCAAAACAGGCCGCAGCGTCAATAAAAACTCATGTCCGCTAAGTAAATTTACTAAAGACCCTCAGGTTAACCCAGTTTAGACAGCTCTTCCCAACGCTGGTAGGCTTGTTCTAATTCAGGGCCAATATCCTCCAAGCGTTTTAACACGCTGGTAAATATCTCTTTATCCTGTTGGTAAAATTCTGGATCGGCAGATTGTATTTCGATATTTTCTTTTTCGCCTTCAAGGCGTTCAATGAGATTAGGCAAATTTTCCAGCTCAGTTTTCTCTTTAAAGCTCAGTTTTCTTTTTTTAGTGCTTTGTTTATTAGCAATCGCACTATCAACCAACGAATTTTCTTGCGAACGACCTTGCTCATTCGCAAGGCTCTCAGATTTTTTAGGTTCAAGCGCCCCTTTTGGAATGGTGCGACGTTGACGCAACCAGTCATCATAGCCCCCCACGTATTCGCCTATCGTACCATCGGCCTCAAACACCAACGTACTGGTCACGATATTATCTAAAAAGGTTCGATCATGACTGACCAGCAACAGCGTGCCATCAAATTCAGTTAACAAATCTTCCAGCAACTCAAGCGTATCGACATCCAGATCATTGGTCGGCTCATCCATGATCAACAGGTTGGCTGGCTGGGTAAATAATTTGGCCAGCAATAAACGATTGCGTTCACCGCCCGAAAGAGATTTGACCGGAGAATCAACTCGCTCGACGGGAAACAGAAAACTCCGAAGATATCCAATCACATGCCGTGAACGACCTTTGACCTCGATGAAATCACTGTTATCGCTCAGATTATCGCGTACCGACTTCTCAGGATCGAGGATGTCACGGTGCTGATCAAAATAAGCCTTGTCCAGCTTGGTGCCGATCACGACCTTACCGGAATCCGGTTTGAGTTCGCCGAGGATAATCTTTAACAACGTACTTTTGCCAGAGCCGTTGGGACCGATAATTCCGATACGATCACCACGTAAGATACGCAAGGATAAATTATCGAGAATCTTATGCTCTCCATAGGAAAAATCAACATGGTGCATGTCCGCCACCAGTTTACCCGCGAGTTCAGAGCGATTTAATTCCAGCTCAACCCGGCCCTGCACGGCAATGCGTTCACGATGTTCGCTGCGCAGCCTCTGCAATGCGCGCACCCGACCTTCATTGCGTGTGCGTCGTGCCTTGATACCTTTGCGCACCCAGGCCTCTTCCTGCGCCAGCTTTTTATCGAATTTGGCGGCGGCGCGTTGTTCTATCTCCAACAGTTCCGCTTTTTTGTTTAAATAGGTCTCGTAGTTACCTAAAAAACTGGTCAACATCCCTCTGTCCAGTTCAATAATTCGGGTCGCCACGTTACGCACAAAAGTTCGATCATGGGTAATAAAGATCAGCGCACCGTTAAAAGCAATTAGAAATTCTTCTAACCATTTTATTGCCGAGATATCCATGTGGTTGGTCGGCTCATCTAATAACAGGACCTCCGGATCACTCACCAATGCCCGCGCCAGCATGACACGACGGCGAATACCGCCAGAACAGTTTTTTAATAATTTTTCAGACGGCAGATTGAGTTTACTTAAAATAGAATCGATTTTTTGCTCGCTATTCCAGCCATCCTGCAATTCGATCTTGTGTTGTAGATCGGAAATAACCTGCAGTGATTCTTTATCGTCAATATTCAGGTCATGCAATACATGGTGGTAGTTCGATAATAACTCACCCAGATTACCCAGGCCCGAAGCAACGATGTCATAGATGTTGGCAGTATCATCGTCAGGAACTTCCTGCTCTAAATACGAGATACGAAGGTTGGATTGTTGCCAGACTTCACCCTCATCGGTTTCATAAAGGCCAGTGATGACCCTGAACATGCTTGATTTTCCAGTGCCATTTCGACCAACCAGACAGACACGTTCCCCCTTGTCGATCTGAAAATCAACCTCGGTCAATAACGGGTGATGACCAAAGGCCAATGAGACTTTGTTTAAACTCAATAACATGGGATTTAGATTTATTTACGCTGCTGCAATGGTGGAGCAGTTTACTGGATAGCACGACTTATGTCTTTATTAGCGTTTAGTTTTGTCTAACAAATCACTATTTATAATGAACGCGGATCAAGGGGTTTCCTGCGCCTTGACGTAATACCAGCGCCCATCCTGCTTGATAAATTCGCTGCGCTCGGTCATTTTCTCGGCACGGCCATTGGCCTTCATGATTGCGGTAAATTCCACAATGCCCATTTGATCCTGCTCGGCACCCGCCTCGGTATTGACCACCCTCAGGTTCACCCATTTGACATGAGCATTTTCGTACAAATCCAGCTCTGCCGGGCAGGTGCCTGAATACCAGGTCGCGACCAGATAGTCTTTTTGTTTTAAGGCATAGGCGGAATAGCGAGATCGCATTAGTTGTTCAGCGGTGGCGGGCCATTGATCCGTCTCAATGAACGGGCCACAACATAACTCGTAATCCAGTTCAGAACCGCAGGGACAAAGTAATTGTTTTTTCTTTGCCACGCTATTGAACCACATTGATTTTTTTATAGATCGATTCACGCCCGGTATGACTGGTAACAATGCGTAATTCGTCTTTTTTGGGATTATAAAAAAACGTCATAATGAAATCCTTTTCCTTATAGGTAAACACCGCCTTAACGCTCTCAGAATTAACCAGATACAGACCTTCTACACGGCCCAGTTCGCCCGTGCTGATCGCATCGCCATCGGCCATAAATTCAATAAAGTCTTTTTTATCACCATCTGGATCATAAGTAAGCACCCACTTACCCACTAACCATTCGTCTTCAGGGTGATGCGTATCATTGGCAATAATCTGATTCAACCAAATAACAAGCAGCATCACCCCAAACACGATCTGGATCCATCGACATCTCATTACTACTTCCTGTTACCGTTAGGCATTAATCATTTCAGCTTTCTGCTGCACCAGCTTATCATCTCGATAGTCTGCCATAGCCTGATGGATCTCGTCCTGGCTATTCATCACAAACGGGCCATGTTGCACGATCGGCTCACCAATCGGGCGACCTGCCACCAGAATAAAACGCACCGATTCCGACTTTGCTTTGATCACAAGATTATCGCCTTTACTCAGGACAACAAAGCTATGTTCGACTATATCCGTACCACCGATCACCGCATCGCCTTCGAACAAATACACAAACGCGGTCAGATCGCTCGACATGTCATAATCAAAATCATGCCCTAAATTAAGCTCAACATCAAAATAACTTACCTCAGTATAGGGATCTTTGATCGGACCCTCGACACCCTTATACCGGCCTAATAAGACCTTCACCTTCTGACCTTCGGCCTCATGCACAGGAAAAGCCTCGGGAGAATATTCCTGATAAGTCGGTTCGGTCATCTTGGCCTTTGCGGGTAAATTGATCCACAACTGAAAGCCACGCATCAAACCATCGACCTGTTTTGGCATCTCGGAATGAATCACACCGCTGCCCGCCTTCATCCACTGCGCACTGCCCGCGGTCAAATTACCCGTGTTACCCATGCTATCACGATGCTCCATATTGCCATCGAGCATATAGGTGAAGGTGTTGAAGCCGCGATGCGGATGCTCGGGGAAACCCGCGATATACTCATCCGGGTTATCGCTGCCGAAATGATCCAGCATCACAAACGGATCCAGGTTACGCAAAGCCGGGGTGCCGATACTGCGATGCACGGTCACACCCGCGCCTTCGGTGACCTCGGTGGTTTTAATAATTCGTTCTGCCTGTCGTGTCATCATGGTTCTGTCCTCCGTTATACAGCCCCTGGAGTAAATCCAGTTGCAAGTTCGGTTATTTTCTGGCGAATCACCTGCGTAGCCTGTTCGTCATCTGGGTTAAAACGCTCTGCCGATATAAACGATACATCCTCGATAC
>QILH01000154.1 GCA_003233255.1 Gammaproteobacteria bacterium
AAATAACATCAGTAAATCGGCCCGGATTGCGTTTCGCTGGGCGCAATTTACTCCCGAACAGAACTATGAACCTGGTGGGGACTGGAATCAGGGGATGCTGTCGATTGGCTTACCCGCCGGTCGTCGCTTTGATCTAACGGCCCGCTGGGATATTGATGGCAAGGCCTATGAAACTAAACTACAAGGGGTGCAGTGTGCGCAATAATCCATTATTGATTTTAGTCGCTGTTGTGATTCTATTTGCATCTGGCATCAGCTTTGCCGCCGAGTTACCGCCTTTAACCCACACCCTGACCACCCTCACAAAAACCTTCAAAGCCCCGACGCTTCGTCTGAAAAACATGGACGAAGAATTCGTCGATATCAAGGATCTGAAAGGCAAAGTCGTGGTTGTAAATTTCTGGGCGACCTGGTGCCCTCCCTGCCGGCGTGAAATGGGGTCACTTGAACGTCTGCACCTTGCCACCAAAGATAAAAACGTGGTGGTACTTGCGGTTAATATCGGTGAAGACATTGAAACGGTTTTCTCGTTCCTCGGTACGGTTGAACCTTCGCCCAGCTTCCCAATGTTGTTCGATCCCGATGCTGAATCTATGGGGCGCTGGAAGGTACTGGCATTACCGACGACCTATGTCGTTGATCCTGAGGGGACAGTCGTTTTCCGGGCGGTGGGCGGTCGTGAATTTGATCATCCCGCTATTCAACAGGCAATTACCCGTTTAAGCCGCTAACCTGCGTACTGCACGGTCGCCAACGCGATAGCACATTAGCCATCCACTTACTTGTATTCCTGTCAGGAATATAAGAATACCATTGATTATTAACTATTTAAAAGGGTGTATGCCATAATTGCATTCCTGACAGGAAACTCCTGAACCGGATCGTATGCGTAAGCTTTACCCTGTTCTGTAAGAGCACCGGATTCACCATGACGGCACGTCATGCATCCTGTTACCGAAGACTATACTTTACTCGTCATTGATTGGCTCCGGGTTGCCGCACCCATTCTAAACAAAGGTTTTACATGTTTAAAATTTTTACAACGCAGTGCAATCTGCTTTTAATTCGTCTTATGCCCTTTTTACGCTGGTGGCCGCAGGTTAATCGCCACACCTTGCGTGCCGATGCACTGGCAGGGTTAACCGGGGCCGTGATTGTGTTACCGCAAGGCGTGGCCTTTGCCACAATCGCCGGCCTGCCTCCGCAGTACGGTTTATATACTGCAATGGTGACCCCGATCATTGCGGCCCTGTTCGGCTCGTCCTACCATTTGATTTCAGGGCCGACCACGGCCATTTCGATCGTGGTGTTTGCTGCCATCAGCCAATATGCCGAACCCACCAGCAGCGAGTTTATTTCTCTAACCTTGACCTTGACCTTTCTGGCAGGTGTGTATCAGCTTGCTTTTGGTCTGGCACGCCTCGGCGCATTGGTTAATTTTGTTTCGCATACCGTTGTAATCGGCTTTACCGCTGGAGCCGCGATTCTGATTGCCAGCAGCCAGATTAAACACATATTAGGCATTGCCATTCCCAAAGGGGAATCGTTTATCCATATCTGGATCGACGTGTTTAATATGGCGGGGAACATAAACGGTTATGTGTTGTTGATTGCCGTCGTCACATTATTGTCCACGGTGCTCACAAAAATATTTCTTCCCCGTCTGCCCAATCTATTAATCGGCATGGTTGTTGGCAGCCTGGCGGCTCTGTTGTTTAGTGACAGCTCTTATGCCATTGAGTTGGTCGGAAAAATCCCGGCACACTTGCCCCCCTTGTCTTCACCGGATTTTTCTCTGACCACGATCAAAATGCTCGCACCACAGGCATTCGCGATTGCCTTATTAGGTTTGATTGAAGCGGTATCCATCAGTCAGGCGATTGCCACTAAATCAAACCAGCGGATCAATGCCAATCAGGAATTTAGCGGTCAGGGCCTGTCTAATATTGTCGGTAGTTTTTTCTCAAGTTATGCTGGCTCAGGGTCGTTTACGCGTTCAGGAATTAATTACAGTTCGGGCGCACAAACACCCATGTCGGCTATTTTTGCCGCGGTGTTTTTAATGCTGATTATTCTGCTGATCGCACCGTTAACCGCTTATCTGCCGATTGCGGCCATGGGCGGTATTATTTTAGTCGTTGCGTATAATCTGGTTGATTTCCATCATATTAAACAGATTACACGTTATAGCCGTTCTGAAACCGCCATTTTAATAACCACGTTTCTGTCGACCCTGTTCCTTGAGCTAGAATTCGCTATTTATCTGGGCGTACTGTTATCGCTGGTATTTTTTCTGGCACGCACTTCATCACCCGAGATTCCTGCTATAACTCTGGACATAGATAAAAAAACGGGAAAACGTAAATTCATAAATACCAGCAAAAAACCGCTTGCCGAATGCCCGCAACTAAAAATAATTCGCATTGATATGTCGATTTATTTTGGCTCACTTAATCATATTCGAGACAAACTTCAGCGTATTTCTGATGTCGAGGGCATTAAACATATTCTCATTGTCGCTTCACGAATTAATTTTATTGATTTAAGTGGCGTAGAAATGCTGGTCAATGAAAATAATCGCCTGAAAAAGATGGGCGGCGGACTTTATTTTACTGGTATGAAGTCTTCCATTTACGAATTTGCAGCAAAAACCTGTTTTATTAAAAAAATGGGTAGCGACCATTTCTTCGATCATAAATCAGAAGCCATTATAGCAATCTATAAGAAACTGGATCCGGATCGTTGTGCTTCATGCCATACAAGAATTTTTGTAGAATGCCCGAAACCACCAAGTGACTAGAAAGATTGTGCATTTGACAACATTTAATATTGTATCAAGGCCTATAACTATTATGAAATAGATAAAGAGAAATACAGCGGCTAGTTCGATAGCGGTGCATTCTCAGTTGACCAGTAGCCGCTTTTCATATTAAAAAGATTAATGCAATCGCCTTCACTCACGGCATTCGAATTTATGCTGTTACAGGTCTGGTTACCGCTGCCATCAGAAAACTGAAATAGACCAACCAAAGCCGGTTCGGTGCCCGTGACTGGGGCCGCATAATTGTTTTGTATTTCACTGGCAGTTTTGGCACGATTCCACAAACGAAGCTCATCGATCAGCCCCTTATAATCTTCATATCGATCAAAATACCCAATCGCTGTTAGTTTTTCAGTGCCCCAAAACCAACCTTCATTATCCGGTCTGAAGTCAGGCCAACCATCCCAGTAAGTCCGCATATTGTCACGAACACTGGTCGTTGATTCTGCGATGAGTACACCATCGATCCATAACTCCAGTGCGGCATCGGTAACCTCCACCCATCGCCGAACTAACGTTATTTGATGCCAGTTGCCATCGACCACATTCGGGGCCACATTAACATCAGCACCCTGTATGCCCCACTCCGCGGCCGAATCATAAAAATGCCAACGTACTCGGCCACCGCCATAAATCTGCAAACTAAATGTTCCACGACCGTTCCCTGCATTAGCATGGCCATCCAGTAAAAAATTTCCTGCATACCACCAGCCACTCCCATCACTGGGTTGGGGATTGGCCGGTATATCGCTCCAGTTAGTTAGCTGTAAATCCCCCCCATTTTGGGTTGGCCCAAAAGGAAAGCTATTATCTGCTTTTATCCAAAGCTCAAAGGTAAACTCACCATCACCAAACCCCGCCGGAATAACCAGTTGCCGGCCAAAATCATAACGAATATCGGACGGTGTTGGATTGGCTTCATTCACGGTAAAACTCAAACTACTGCCAGTTGCACCGCCAGGAGGCACTGGGGGAGGATCAGCTGGTGCTGGATCTTGCGAAGCAGGCTCATCCGACGAGCCACCACACGCACTTATCAGCAACGCCATAAGCAGAAATACAATAATTTTTTTAATATCGAGCATTGCTTCACTATAAATATGTTATTTTCGCAAGAATATGGAGGCCATCACAATTCAGGCTTAAACTACCCGGTTGCTATGGCCGTATTACAGAAAAAACACGGCAAATTCACGCAAGGCTAATATCTCTTTATTGCATATCAATATTTTCTTACTATTTCCATTGCATAAACTTTAAATCTAAAATTTAAGCCCTATCTAAACTAATATCAAACGTACGGTTACGATGAAAAGGAGGTAAAAAATGGCTCTGACAGTAAATAGTAAAACCATCGAAACGGATGAGTCAGGATATTTACTCGACAACACCCTCTGGACTGAGGATATCGCCATTGAGATCGCTCGTACTAACGGCATCACTCTGGATGAGACCCGATGGGAACTAATTCAATATTTTCGTGACTATTATGACGATCATATGATCCATCCCAGCATGAATCGATTATTACGGGAACGTGAATTGAGTAAAGGCAAACATTTTTCGGATGCCGAAAAATACCGTGACTATCTGTATGAATTATTTCCGCAACCGCCGGGACCGATCCCAACATTATGTAAACTAGCCGGTCTACCGCAACCCGTGGAAGAAATTGAAGAGTAAAATACCGAACCGGATGGCTTAAAAATACAGAATAGTTCTCCATGTCATAAATAGTTTATCACTGCCACCCTTACCTTGAAATTCAGGCATACCGGTTCTAGATTAAACGATGATGTATTAAGGAGAAAACAATGAAAACCTGCAAAAAGCTAATCATAAGTTTAACCTTAGTTTGGACGTCCATGTTAATTATTCCGGCCTACAGTATTGCTGATAACCAGAATAGTGCCGTTGAAAACCTGCGCCAAACCGGCAAAGCCTTTGCCTCTGTGGCGCGCAAGGTATCGCCATCTGTAGTGTTTATCCAGGTCGAAAGCAAGACAAAAGGCACGTCTGATCCACTCTCTTCGCCTTTTGGTAACGCCCTTCCGTTCGGTGATGATTTTTTCAAACGCTTTTTTGGTGATGATTTCTCTGGTGTCCCCCATTCCGAATCACCACAAGGTGAACGGAAGGTGATGGGACAGGGTTCCGGCTTTGTCTTTGCTACTAAAGATGGGCTGTTTACCGATAAAACATATATCCTGACTAACAATCACGTTGTCGAAAATGCTGATTCCATCCGGGTCCGATTCAAGGATGGGCGTGAATTTGACGCAAAAGTTAGCGGACGAGATCCCAAATCAGATGTGGCCGTGATTGAAATCAAAGCCGATGGTTTCCATCCCCTTAAGTTGGCCGATTCAACAAAATTGGAAGTCGGCGAATGGGTAGTGGCCATTGGTAACCCATTTGGTCTGAGTCACACGCTCACAGTCGGTGTCGTCAGCGCCAAAGGACGCACCAGTGTTGGCATTAATGAC
>QILH01000165.1 GCA_003233255.1 Gammaproteobacteria bacterium
CCCCGTGCTGGATGAACACGGGAATAAGATGGGTGTGTTTGCTATTCAAATACGCATTGAAAAAGTCGTTGATGCATTACAGAAGAGTCTGAATAAGCAAACAACATTGACCCATTACATACTGGGAAAAGATAGCGTGCTTCGTTCACCGATTTACGATAACAAAGACGACGTTCTGCGTAGAGTTATTGATACCGAACAAGTCAGGTTATGGCAACAGGATTTTGATGAGCATGAACAGACGGAACTGGAGCGAGAGGTGTTTGACTATGCGGGGCCCAGCGGCAAACAGGTGATCGGCATACATCAGATTCTGGATGTGGCTGGGAACGATTGGGTTTTGATTAGCGAAATTGATAAGAATGAAGCCGTGGCACCGGCCAACTGGGTAGGGCTGGTAACATTAGCGCTGGTGCTGCTAACCATGGTAACGGTAGCGATTGTCGCCATCTATCTGGCCCGGCGCATCACTCAACCTATTATACAGCTTGCCAATAGCAGTATACTGGTCGCAGAAGGTGAAACGGATCAGTATGTTGAAATTAATGCCAGTAATGAAATTGGCACGTTAGCTAAGGCCTTTAATAATATGTTGCAAGTGCGGAACAGGCATGAGCAGGAACTGGAGCAAACGACACTCCGAGCGAAAATGGCGCTCAAGGAACTGAGTGAGCAAAAATTTGCTCTGGATCAGCATGCTATTGTAACGATTACCGATGTAACGGGAACGATCACGTTTGTTAACGACAAATTTTCTGAGATTAGCGGTTACAGTCGTGAGGAGCTGCTGGGTCAGAATCATCGCATGGTCAAGTCAGGCTTCCACGATACTGAATTTTTTCGGAGTATGTTTAAAACGATTGCCAAAGGTGAGGTATGGCATGGTGAAGTTTGTAACAAGGCAAAAAATGGCAGTCTTTACTGGGTGGATGCCACCATTGTACCTTTTATGGGACGTAATAATAAACCACAAAGTTATGTTGCTATACGAACCGACATTACCGCGCGTAAACAGTATGAAAGTGAATTGGTGCAGGCGATAGACGCAGCAGAAGATGCCGTTCGTATCAAGAGTGAGTTTCTTGCCAGCATGAGCCATGAAATCCGTACGCCGATGAACGGTGTTCTGGGTATGCTAGGTTTAGTCTTGAATACCGAGCTGGATAAGGATCAACAGCACAAGATTTCGATTGCACGGAGTAGCGCCCAGTCCTTGCTTGCGTTAATCAATGATATTCTTGATTTTACCAAAGTGGATGCCGGCAAGCTGCAGCTGGAATTCATAGACTTTAATTTAAGCAGCATGCTGGCTGAGTTTACCGAGGCGCTGGCGTACCAGATCGAGGTTAAAGATCTGGAGCTGGTGCTGGATTTAGCCGGAATAGAGCAGAAGACGGTGAAAGGGGATCCCGGCCGGTTACGACAAATTCTTACCAATATTGTTGGCAATGCGATCAAGTTTACCAAAGAAGGTGAGATTGTCGTTCGCGCAAATTTACAGGAACACGATGATCAGCAATGGAAGTTGAATTGCACGATAAGCGATACCGGTATTGGCATCCCGGTGAAAAAGCAGGCCACACTGTTTGAATCTTTTACTCAGGTAGATACTTCGACGACACGCAAATACGGAGGGACGGGTCTGGGGCTGGCCATTTGCAAAAAACTTTGTGAATTGATGGGCGGTGAGATCAGTGTAAGCAGTGAGCTGGGAAAAGGCAGTTGTTTCACCATTAAAATCTTGCTGCAGAAAAGCCAACAATCTCAACAACATTTGCCTGAGGCCGATATTAGCGGCCTTAGAATATTAATTGTTGATGATAATCTTACTAACCGAGAAGTACTGCGTGGACAACTGGAGTACTGGGGAGCAACCGTCGAGGAGGCCGAGAATGGGCAGCAGGCGTTGGCGATATGTGAACAACGAGCTGATCAGGTGGACCAGCCCTTTTTCGATATAGCCCTTCTCGATATGCAGATGCCGCGCATGGATGGGGAGCAATTAGGCAAAGTGTTAAAATCCGATCCGCGTTTTAAGCGCATGAAATTGGTGATGATGACCTCAATAGGTTATCTGGGTGACGCAAAGCATTTTGCGGAACTGGGTTTTAGTGCTTACTTTCCCAAACCTGTGACTCCTCAGGATTTATTATCTGCGCTGACCGTGGTGGCCGAAAACGGTGAGGCATTACAGCAGGCCGAACCATTGGTGACACAACACTATGTAAAAACCTTAGCGCGTAATAAAAAAGCGGTAACAGACAATGTAGATCCAGTAATAAACGACAAAACCTGGCCGCAAAATACCCGTGTCCTGTTAGTAGAAGATAATCAGGTAAACCAAATGGTGGCGGCAGGGATACTTAACCATATCGGTATTACTGCGGATATCGCCGTAAACGGGCTTGAGGCAATTCAAATTCTCAAAGCCTCGAATGAGATACCGTATAGCCTGGTGTTGATGGATTGTCAGATGCCAGAACTGGATGGATATGAGGCGACTCAGGCAATTCGTCGAGGCGATGCAGGAGAACATTACAAAGCCATTCCGATTATTGCCATGACCGCAAATGCTATGGATGGTGATCGTGAGAAATGTCAGCAGGCTGGTATGGATGATTATCTCAGCAAGCCTGTTGATCCTGGAAAAATTTTTAATAAATTACAGCAGTGGCTTTCAGTAACGCCAACTGGAAAAACAAAAAGATCAGCGCCCAATTAAATTATGGGTAAAATGCAATAGACGATGTTTTTGGATACGGTAAAGACAATTCCTTGAATCGATCAATGTGAAAATGTGCTGCTAAAATAGTTTATTACACACCGAGCAAACCGTATGGCGCACAAACGAAGCGCAGTTTGCGTCCCGGTTATATGATGACAGGTAGACCGTATAGGAATGCTCCTGTTAAAAAGAAAACGGTGAGACCGATAGATGCCTTGTGGTTTAATTTATAAAAGTATACTTGTTGCGCTGCCCTAAATAACCAAAAGCTGGATATTAACACGAGCAAGGAATTACCTAGTTGCGTATGTAATAGCTCTTGAGTGTGTGCAAACGACACATACGTTATGATAAAAAATATAAATGTAATGCTTATATTTAATACTTGTATTGTGGCTTTGTTTACATAGTTTAATGATTTCAATGTTTCTGGCCATTTGAATATGCGCCAGAAAAACAGATGAAACACAATAAGCGAAATCGTGTAGATACCGCCAGCAATAATTAGTATTTCATCCATTTTATGTATTTAAATAATTTTGCAAAGAACTGGAAGTTTTCGAAGTGCTATGCAATAAGATGCCCGGGTTAATTTTTTTGTTATGCACATTTCCACTGGAAGCTCCTTAAGTGATTGGGTATTAGGAAACAGCTATTTAGTTGAGTGAGTATAAGAAGTTGCCTATAAATTGCATTTTTTTAAAGCTCCAAACTATAATGATGACCCATGTTAGACAGACCTTCGCGCTCATAAAATCGGTGCGCATCTTTTCGTTGCAGGCCCGAGTCCAGATGAAATTGCTGGCAGTCCTGTTGATGTGCGTAGTCGATGAGCCAGTTGAGTAATTTCTTGCCATAACCTTTTGAGCGATGTTGCTTTGCAGTTACCAGGTCATCGACATAAAAAAATTTTCCCCAGGCGAGGTTATGAGAAAGCCGATGACCAGCAACGGCAACAATGTTCGTATCTATTTCAAGATATGTCAGCTTATAGCCGGAAAGCATCTGCGTCTGCACTAATGTCAGAAATTGTTCCGACGAGAGGCGCGGACGCAGCTCGGTCATGATGGGATAACATCGTTCAATTTCGGCATCCGTTTGGGCGGTGTTAATCATGATGGTTGCGCATATACTAAACTACTCGTCTAAACTATGCATCTTCGGGCACGCCCTGCCATAACATCTCATAACCAATCTCATAGGTTTCTTCACAGAATTCCTGTAGGGCATCAAATTTGGCTTGAAAAGTTTCATCGGCATGCGATTCCTCATGCTGCTGGAACGATTTCCAGTAGGTCATGATCACGATATGATCTTCGGTCATTTTTTTCGAATCGAATGAACCTTCATCAGAAATGAAGCCAGTAAACTTGTAAACCTGCCCGCCGATAAAACCGCCGTCGTCGTCGCCATAGGTGTTTTTAACCACGTTACACATCTCACCGAGCGCAAGCTCAACATCGTTTACGGTGACGCCTTCTTTAAGTTTAACAACATTGAATAACATGACACAGCCAAACGGAATGGTAATAGGGTGGAACATAGGAACCTCCAGGATTCTTGTTGAACAGATGAAAAATCAAAATTGGGTTAAACAGAGGACTCAATGATAGATTGATCAGCCGAGAGTTTCAATTGTCCTGAAAGAAATTTCGTTCCTTGATCAGTTTTGCGACGGGTTCAGGGACAAATTTAGTCCAGTTGGTATCGCCCGTCTGGATCATATGCAGAATCTCATGCGATAAAATAGACAAATAGTCGTGATTGATTGAGTTTAAAGGTCGCAGGTGACGATTTTGTTTAAGGTGATCAAATAAGTGACTTAAATTATCGGCCACTTGCAGTGTCTTAAGATTAAGCAGCTGATCGTGAGAGTTGACCAGGGCAGGAGAGACGTAGATGGATAAATCGTTTTTAAATAAACGACCGAACGATTCGAGGATGCCGCCGGGTAATTCGTCGTAGTATTTTTCATCAAAAATTTCGCGCACCGAAAGTATGCCCATGACCAGAGCGATGGGTTTGTGGCAGTATTGAAAAAGATACTGGGCCAGACGGTAATAGGCACCGTAGTTTGAGATTAGAACATTTTTCCCCATCGCACAGAGTAGATCAATACGATTCAGGTAATCATTAACATCGATCTGTTTGTCGTTAAGCAGATTACTTAATGTGATTTCAGAGAGTACGATGACATCGTCATGTTTCAAATCGGTATCATCAATAAAGGCTGCATGGGCGCATTCGAGTAAATCGACGGTAAAGTGCGTCGGCGGTCGGAATCGACTGCGTTCGACGAGTACGGCTTTGTTCCACAGGGCATCAGCGACCTGGGCAATCTGGCCGTTCGGATAAAATAAAGCGGCATTGCTGAGGCCATATTCAACTAGCCGTAATGCCATCAGCCGGTTATCAACCTGAGTAAAGGCGGGCCCGGAGAAATCAACCATGTCAATCTCGACCAGCTCAGGGTATAACCCGTCTCGCAGCGAAGTGAGCAGTTGCTCCGGTGTATCGACAAGCTGGGTGGCGCCGTAGATCAGGTTTAGCCCCAGACGACCGAGGGTATCCT
>QILH01000158.1 GCA_003233255.1 Gammaproteobacteria bacterium
CTGAGAGAAACGAAGGATCTTAAAGAGATAATACACGGTCATCCTGAGAGAAACGAAGGATCCTGGACAGCTGCTCGGTATATAGAAGCATTTAATTTTCATGATAGTTAAACTCTACAATAAGGATACCCAATGAAAATCGCGATCATAGGTCTGGGAAAAATGGGCGCCAACATGGCACGCCGTTTATGCCGTGGAAAAATCAAGGTCGTCGGTTATAACCGTTCTGATGAGATAACCAGACAGCTAGCCGAACAGGAAGGCCTTTCCCCCGCCACATCACTCACTGACGCGATCTCACAACTTGCCAGTCCACGCCTGGTCTGGTTAATGTTGCCTGCGGGTGATGTCACCGAATCCTATATTAAACAACTGAAAGACAAATTAACCGATGGTGATATAGTCATCGATGGCGGCAATGCCAATTATCAGGACAGTATACGCCGTGGCGAATATCTCAAAACCAGCGGCATCGGTTATATTGATGCAGGCACCTCAGGGGGGGTATGGGGACTGGATAATGGTTACTGCCTGATGGTCGGTGGTGACAAAAAAGATGTACACCACCTGGAACCGATACTAAAAGTACTCGCCCCATCCGCAACCGACGGTTGGGCACATGTGGGCCCTATCGGTGCCGGCCACTTCAGTAAAATGATCCATAACGGTATTGAATACGGCATGATGCAATCCTACGCAGAAGGTTTTGCACTGTTAAAAAATAAATCCGAATTTAACTATGACCTGGCACAATTAACCGAATTATGGCGACATGGATCGGTGGTACGAAGCTGGCTGCTGGATCTGAGTGCTGACTTTTTAAAAGACGATCAGGAGCTGGCCGACATCGCCCCATTCGTCGCCGATTCCGGTGAAGGACGTTGGACTATTGATGAAAGCATTCGACAAGGTGTCGCAACCCCGGTATTAGCAATGGCCTTGTATATGCGTTTTGCCAGCCAGAATGACAATGCCTACACCAACAAAATCCTCGCCATGATGCGTAATGCCTTTGGCGGTCATCTGCTAAAGGATAAATAGATGTCAATCGAACCCTGTACCTTTGTTGTCTTCGGTGCGACCGGACATCTGGCGCGCACCAAACTTATACCGGCCATGTATCATCTTGAGGAAGTAAACCGATTACCCGATGGAATGGCGATACTGGGTTTTAGTCGTAGCGAATGGGAAATGGATTCCTGGAAAGGTAAAGTCAATGAAATCCTGGAAAAACGAGCACGCGGGGGCATCAAACCTGACGTCGCTGAACGACTGCTTGATCGTATGCACATTTTGTCGGGTGACATGACCGATTCAGAGTCGCTAAAGCAAATATTAGACTATGTAGAAAACAACCCTGATCTGCCCAACAATATGGTTTTTTACATGGCTATTCCGCCAAGTTTTTATGCCAATGTCGCACAGGCGATTTCCCAGGCCGGATTAAATAATCAGGAACATGGCTGGCGTCGTCTGGTTATCGAAAAACCCTTTGGCTATGACACTGAAAGTGCGTTTTTGCTGGACGAGCGTTTGCATAAACATTTTGAAGAAAAACAGATTTTTCGCATCGATCATTATCTCGGAAAATCGATGGTACAAAACGTGCTGGTGTTTCGTTTTGCTAATTTAATGCTTGAGCCATTATGGAACCGTAACTATATCGATCACATCCAGATAACTCATTCAGAACAACAAGGGATCGCTGGACGCGCGGCCTATTATGATGGTGCCGGTGCATTACGGGATATGTTGCAAAGCCACCTGATTCAGATGTTAACCCTGGTGGCGATGGAACCCCCCGCCAACCTGGATGCGGAATCGCTACGCGATGAAAAAGTTAAAGTATTAAAATCAATTCGCCCAATCAGTAAGCGCGCGGTAAATGCACATGCCTATCGTGCTCAATATGCCGCCGGCACGGTGGATAACGTTCGACAAAAATCCTATCTTGAAGAAGAAGGCATCCCTGATAACAGCGTCACCGAAACCTATGCCTCGATGAAACTTTATATCGACAACTGGCGCTGGCGTAACGTGCCTTTTTACTTGCGCACGGGAAAACGAATGGCAAAGAGTAGCTCGGTCATCAGTATCCGTTTCAAACATCCACCGCAGCAATTATTCCGCAAAACCCAGATCGATCAGATCGAACCCAACTGGATTGTGCTCGGTATCCAGCCCAATGAATGCTTGCGTATCGAATTACAGGTTAAACAACCCGGGCTGGAATTACTTAATCATACGACACAATTAGATGCCAGCTATTGTGGTTTAAACAATACCCAGCTAGATGCCTATGAGGCTTTGCTGTTAGACGTAATTGAAAACGATCACTCGCTATTTTTACGTTTCGATGAGATTCATTACGCCTGGGAAGTTGTCGACCCGATTTTAAAATCCTGGGATACACAACAGGATTTCATTCAAACCTACGCATCAGGAAGCTGGGGGCCGGACGATTCTAAATTATTTGATCGCGACGATCAAACCTGGCGTAATATGATCGACGGAACCTATTAACGTAACTGGCTGGCCGCGGCTTGATCAACAAACCAGTTAATGCCGTTTTTATTTTCGATTCGACCAACAGGACAGATGTTTTTATCGTTTTGTATCACATCCGCCAATACGGCCGCTTTGTTTTCCCCGGAAACAAGTACACTACAGACACGCGCCTGATTCAAAACGGGGAACGTTAAACTAATCCGCCAGGTCTGTAATTTCTCTACGTATACGGCTGCAGTGGGTTTATTTTTTTCATTAATAATGCTGGTGTTTGGAAACAGGGAGGCGGTATGTCCATCATCGCCAATACCCAGTAAAATATAATCAAACACAGGCATATTGTTATGCTGGTCAAGCTCGGAAAGTTGTTCGGCATAACGTTGTGCACAGGCATCGGCCTGCTCACAATCGGTAGGAACAGGATAGACCTGATCGCTCGATATCGGAGCGGAGTTTAAGAATGCCTCCTTGGCCATTCGATAATTACTGTCAGGAGCATCATGCGGTACATAACGTTCATCGCCAAAAAAAAATAAAATCTGTTGCCATGGGAATGCAGTACTGGATTTATCTGTAGCCGACACAAGTAAATCAGCTTTAAGTAAATTTTGATAAACACCAACCGGCGTCGAACCGCCTGAAAGTGCAATGCTCACCTTCTCAGCCTGTTTTGCCCTTGCTGTACATACGGCACCGAGGTGTTCAGCTGCGGCCCGTTTTAGTTCATCAGCCGAGTTATAGATAAAAACTCGGTGCTGTCCAAAATTCAATCGTTTCATATTCTGCTTAATAGTTTAATGATAGATGTAGTTAAGCCTGATACATTTTATTATACTTTACCAGAGCCTGTTTACTCGGATTTAAAACATTTATGAGCTATATTCTTTGCACCGATCTGGATCGAACCCTGATTCCAAATGGCATCCAGGCCCATGATCCTTGTTCCATACCGGCCTTGCATTCATTGCTTGATAAAATCAAACTTAAATTAGTCTATGTTAGTGGGCGAGATATTAATCTGGTCGATCAGGCTATTAAACAATATCGCCTCCCCGTTCCAGATTTTGCCATCACGGACGTCGGCAGCCAGATCTATCAACGTAATAACACCTTATGGCAGATAAATACTCGTTGGCAGAGTGTCTTACAAGAATCATGGGATAACGCTAAAATTGAAAATATTAAAACCAAACTGTGCCGTTTAAATGGGGTACGTCTGCAGGAACCTGAAAAACAATCCCGGCTCAAGAGCAGTTACTACTTCGCTGCCGAAACTGATATATCCGAACTTAAAAAAAATATCCTCCATATTATCAATCGTGCTAATTTTAATGCCAATATCGTTCTTAGTCTCGATGAAACCTCTGCCACCGGCTTGCTTGATATCATCCCGAAAGAGGCTTCCAAAAATTCGGCGATTCAGTTTCTAATCAACCAGGAGTCTTTCGACACAGATCAACTTGTTTTTTCTGGTGACAGTGGTAATGACATGTCCGTATTCTCTAGCCAGCTTAACGCCATCCTCGTCAATAATGCTGAGCCTGATATAAAAAAACTGGCTATCAAAATTGGCAAAGAGAATAATGTAACGAATACTATTTATTTAGCCAGCGGTGATTTTTTTGGCTTAACTGGGAACTATTGCGCAGGCATTCTGGAAGGCATGGCTTATTATTTTCCAGAGATTAAAGACACCATCCAGGAACAACTCAATCAACTTCCTACTGTAAACCACTAAGCCGTTAAGCCAAATCCCCAGTCAAACTCCTTTGACTCATCAAGTGTTTCCTCTGGCACGATAATATCACCCAGGAATTGATAATGATTTAACCCTTCTATAATACCCTGGGCATATTTACCTTCCGCAAAAAATATCCCGGACTTATGCTTGAGTTTATCCAATTCGATGGAGTGATTGCCCACCACTACCGCCAATGTATCGCCTAATAACATTTCTTCATCATTGCCTGAATCGCCAACCACTAAAATACGCTCGAGTGGCAGTCCCCATTTCATAGCCAGATAACGGATCGCCAGACCTTTTGATGCTCTAATCGGCAATAGATCCAGATATTTTTCATCTGTTACCACTAATTTGGCATGCAAATCACGTGTCCGTAATATACGTTTAATTTCACGCGGAGTTGGCGATAAATCAGGATTAATCGTATAGCTTATTTTATGCCTGTTTTGTTCTGATTTAGGGCAAAGCTTTAGGCCGGGGATCCTGCCCATAGTCTTTAACAAGGCCTTCGATTCCCAACGGTAATCTATATGTTGTGGCCAAAAATGATCCGCCACAAAACCTCGGCCCTGATGATAATAGTGAATTTCCGTGCCCGTAGACGTCACCAATATATCGGGCATCGGAATATCGAGCTTTTTAAGTAACCGAGTTGTGCTGCTCAGACTACGACCGGTCGCAATTCCAAAACCACTGTGTTTTGCCTGCCGTTGCAAGACATCCAAAAGCGCACGCATTGAGGTCTCATCACCAAACAAGGCATTATCAATCGCAGAGAATGCCCATCGATCTACCGTTGTTAAACGGCTCTTAACCGGTCTGACATGGCGTTTTGTTTTGGTTTTACTCAGTATACTTTCTAATTGCGATACATAAGTCTCAACATGTCCTGTCCATGAAAAATGTCGTACCGCACCCGCTAATCCATTCCGTGAAAACCGGGCCCGGGTTCTATTATTTGAAAACAGGGCCACTAATTTTGATTTGATATCTTCCTCATCAAAGGGATCGATTAACACACCATTATGGCATTTGGAAATAATT